>NNSL01000200.1 GCA_003123965.1 Balneolaceae bacterium SMO_bin1 | reverse complement strand
GGATAATGATTTGTTCAATTGCGCGTTATTTGATTACTTCAAACCAATCCGTTTATCAATTTCAATACTACGCCCGTTAAGATCTAACCAATCATTTCTCTTATGAACAACCGATACACACGCTATGCCTCGCTATGTTTACTGCTGATCTTTTTTATCAGCCCGCTGCAACCGGCGCAGGCCCAAGACAAAGAACGCTACGAAAGCGTAAAAGACGCCCTGCAGTCCAGCGGTGAACTTACCGGCGCCAGTGGCCCGTCTAACATCAACTGGATTGACGACGGCGACCGCTATTCGTATATGCAGTATAATGCGGAGGCTGACGCCAACGAAATACGTGCCTACCGACCCGATACCGGAGACGATGAACTCATTTTTCGCAATAAAGACTATACGTTCCCGGTCTCCGACAGCACCTTCGAATACGAGTCGTTCCAGTGGTCCAAAGATTCAAAATACATTGTGTTTCAGTCGAACTTCCGGCCCGTGTATCGGCGCTCCGGCATATCGGATTATTACCTCTACTCTATTGAAGGCGACACGCTGAGCCTGCTGGCTGAAGATGCGCGCACGGCCGAACTTTCACCCGATGGACAAAAAATTGGATATGAGCGCGACGGCGATCTTTTCGTGTACGATATTGCCAGCGGCCAAGAAACCCGGCTTACCAACAGTGGCAAAGAGTTTTTCTATAACGGCCGCTTTGGTTGGGTATATGAAGAAGAATTTGGGCTGGCGCAGGCGTGGAGCTGGTCGCCCGACAGCGAGCACATCGCCTATTGGCAAACCGATGAGCGCGATGTACACCTGTTTCAAATGACCGATTATTCCGGCCATCACCCCGAATACCAGAAGATTCCCTACCCGCAGGTGGGCGATAAAAATCCGGACATTAAAATTGGGGTGGTGAACGTTGAAAACGGCAACAAAAACTGGATGGATTTACCTATCGGTGACGGCTACGTGCCCCGGCTCTACTGGACTTCCAATCCCGGCCAGCTAGCCGTAGTGCATTTAAACCGCCCGCAAACAGAGCTCAACCTCTTTTTCAGCGACATTGAAACCGGCGAAAGTACAGTAGTTATGCAAGAGCAGTCGGATGAATGGATTGACGTTTTCGATTTCTTTGCCGGTATCAATCACCTGTTCTTTTTCCCAAAAGATCGTGAAGAATTCTTCTGGATTTCTGATCGCGACGGCTGGAGCCACATTTACCGCTTCAACTACGACGGTAAAATGCTGAACCAGGTTACCAAAGGCAATTGGGAGGTTACGTTTGTACACACCGTTGATTACGACAACGGACGCATTTATTTCAACTCTACAGAAGAATCGCCACTTGAGCGGCACCTGTATTCCATCAATTTTGACGGAAGTGACAAAACCAAAATCACCGAGGCTGAGGGGCAGCATAATATCACCATGGGTCCGAACGCGAAATTCTACCTCGATCGATACTCAAACGTGGATACGCCCACACAGGTTGAGCTTCGCGGTCGTGATGGCAGCTCATTAAAAAGCTGGAAGATAACGCCGATGTCAACGAATATATCAACAATCACGTCTATTCCCACAAAGAGCTGTTTACGTTTGAAACCACTGACGGGCAGCAGCTTGACGGCTATATGATTAAGCCGATCGATTTTGATTCAACCAAAACCTACCCACTGGTGATGAATATTTATGGCGGTCCGGGAGCCCAGGGCGTGTACAATTCATTTGCAACATCAGCTTGGGAGCAGTACCTGGCCCAAGAAGGCTTTGTGGTGGTTAATGTGAATAACCGTGGCAGCGGCGGATACGGCAGCGAATTTGAGAAAATTGTGTACAAACAGCTGGGCAAATGGGAAGCCAATGATTTTGCCGAAACCGCCAAATATATGGGCAGCAAGGCGTGGGTAGACAGCAGCCGAATGGCTATTCGCGGCCACAGCTACGGCGGCTATATGGCTACGTACGTACTGGGTACACACCCTGATGTATTTGACGTTGGTATTTCTACGGCGCCGGTTACCAGCTGGAATCTCTACGACAGCATTTACGCCGAGCGCTACATGGGCCTCTGGGATAATAACAGGGAGGGCTACGAACAGAGCTCATCAACCACCCACGCAAAGAATATTGAGGGCCACTTGTTGCTATCGCACTCCACTCTTGATGAAAACGTGCACGTGCAAAACACCATGCAATTTATGACCGCCATGACCAGCATGGGCAAAGATGTGGATCTGCGCATTTATCCGCCGGGCGCGCACGGGGTAGCGTTTAATCAAGCCAGCTACTACCTGCTCTACGAAACCTACACGGATTATCTGAAGAAACACCTTAAAAATTAGATCGAAGGGAATAAGGGTATAAGTTGTTTTCTAACACTTGTATCCTTTCACCTTATTCCCCGATATATCCAAACCCAAATACCATGTGTCGACTATTAGCTTACAAAGGTCCCGCCGTAATTCTCGATGATCTTTTTTATGAACCTGAGCACTCCATCATAAAGCAAAGTTACCATGCCCAGGAAATGGATGAGCCGCTAAACGGAGATGGCTTCGGTATTGGCTGGTACGCACGCGAGCTCAGCCCTGAGCCCGCTGTTTACCATTCTATTCGGCCGGCATGGAACAATCAGAACCTGCGCTCTATGACGCCGAAAATATCCTCAGATTGTATTTTCGCGCACGTTCGGGCGGCCAGCGTGGGCGGGGTGAGCTCCCTGAACTGCCATCCATTCCATTCGGGATCGCTTATGTTGATGCACAACGGAGGCGTCAATGGGTTTCAGAAAATACGGAGGCCACTGCTCAATAAGCTCTCCGATGAGCGTTTTCATGTGATTCAGGGACAAACCGATTCTGAACACGTGTTCGCTCTTTTCTTGGAGCATTTAGCACATCCAATCAAAACCTCACGACCTGCTTTCATATATAC
>NNSL01000201.1 GCA_003123965.1 Balneolaceae bacterium SMO_bin1 | reverse complement strand
ATTCTAAAGTTTAACCCTCAGCGCACATATGACTATATTTTCTCCAGCTTGCCGTATGAAAACATGTCGGCCGCGGTGACCAAAGCTATTTGGGAAAAGAAACTATCGCTCTGTACCAATCATGCCTATATCTGCTATTTTAAATACGTGAAGTTCAGAAATTTTAAGAGTGATTTTGAAGAGCAGATGGTAAACGAATACGGACACGATAAGAAAGTGGTACTCCGCAATATACCGCCTGCAAAACTTTACACCCTGCAAATCGACAAAACGGAAGACCAGAAACCTTTCAAGTCTGGCATTGCCTGATTAGAAGAATATCACATTTAACAGCGACATTAAAAGGCTGAAAACCAGTGCCCACCAAAAGTTTTTAACTTTCAGCCCGTCAATCATCCAATCAACCAGCATTACCATAAGCGCGTTAATAACAAGCAAGAACAGCCCAAACGTAATTATGGTAAACGGAATAGTAAGAACAACAATGATAGGCCGAACAACTGCATTAACCAGTGCCAAAACAATGGCAACAACTATCGAAGTGCCAAAACTCTTTACCTGAACTCCGCTTAACATTGCACCGAAAGCAAAAACACCTACTGCATTTACCAGAAGTTTGACGATTAGATCCATAGCTTAAAATTTAGTTCGCATTCAACAGTCAGTACGTAGTTTGCCTTAAAAAGTTATGATTAGTCCCGTTATTGCTACTCTACCGTTACACTTTTGGCCAGGTTGCGGGGTTGATCTACATCGCAACCGCGATTTACTGCTATATAATATGACAAAAGCTGAAGCGGAATAACTGTTAGCAGTGGGGTAAGGCAATCCATTGTTTCGGGTATAACCGAGCTAAATTCTGCCAATTCGGTAACCTCTGTATTATTCTCACCGGTGATAGCTATAAGGCGGCCTTTTCGCGCCTTCACTTCTTCTATATTGCTAATCATTTTGTCGTTGGTATGATCCGTTGCTGCAATTACAACAACTGGCATCATGGCGTCAATCAGCGCAATTGGGCCGTGCTTCATTTCCGCGGCGGGGTACCCTTCCGCGTGGATATATGAAATTTCTTTTAGTTTTAGAGCGCCTTCCAATGCCACGGGGAAATTATAGGTCCGCCCCAAATACAGAAAGTTGGGAGCATACGTAAACAGCGTAGCCATCTCTTTGATGGATTCACTGTTATCGAGAATTTGCTTCACCTTTTTCGGAATTTCATTCAGCTCTTTAATCAATTTGGCGGCATACTCATCATCAAGCGTATTGCGGCGCTGGCCAAGCAAAATGGCAATCATTGCCAACACCGAAACCTGTGCGGTAAAAGCCTTAGTTGAAGCTACCCCAATTTCGGGCCCGGCATGAATATAAACCCCAGCATGCGTTTCACGGGCAATGGTTGAACCAACCACATTTACAACACCCAGCACCATAGCTCCGCGCTCTTTTGCTTCGCGGAGAGCGGCCAGTGTATCAGCTGTTTCGCCACTCTGGGAAATTACCAGCATCACGTCTCCTTCACCAATAAGCTGCTCGCGGTACCTAAATTCGGAGGCGTATTCTACCTCAACCGGCATTTTTGCCAAGTGCTCAATCAGATATTCACCCAACAGCGCAGAATGCCAGCTGGTACCACATGCGGCAATTACAAGTCGCTTGGCGTCGGTTAGCTGGTCCAGCACTTCAGTAAGGCCGCCCAGCTGAATGCGATTGTTCTCCAGATCAAGCCGACCGCGCAGGCAATCTGCGATGGAGTCGGGCTGCTCAAATATCTCTTTGAGCATAAAGTGCGGGTACCCTTTCTTTTCAATCTCATCAAGGCTTAGCGATAACTCGTGTACTTTTTTGGTAAGCTTAACATCATCAATGGTCTTCACTTCCCAACCATTTTTATCAACAATGGCCATTTCACCATCATCCAAATAAACTACTTTTTGGGTATGCTCAACAATGGGTGACGCATCTGAGGCGATAAACATTTCCCCCTCACCTACCCCAATCAACAAGGGTGAACCCTTGCGAGCTGCTATAATACGGTTGGGATTTTTACTGTGAACTATTGCCAGTCCATAAGTACCCACAATTTGTTTGAGTGCCAACTGCACGGCTCGTTCAAAATCCAGCTCTTGCCCATCCTGATAAATTTCTTCGATCAATTTAGCAATAACCTCGGTATCTGTATCACTATAAAAGGTATGGCCTTTGGCTTTAAGCTCCTTTTTGAGGGTGCCGTAATTTTCGATAATTCCATTATGAACCAGCGCAATATCGCCAGACTCACTCACGTGCGGGTGCGAATTAATGTCATTGGGCTCTCCATGCGTTGCCCAACGCGTGTGCCCGATGCCCACTGTTCCGGCAACAGGGTCTTTCTCAAGCATACTTTTAAGATTGGCTACCTTGCCCTTTCCTTTCTTTACTTCAATCTGGCCGTTTAATAGTGCCACACCGGCGGAATCATACCCCCGGTACTCCAAGCGCTCAAGTCCCTTTATGATGATGTCACTGGCTTTTTTATCGCCTATATATCCTACAATTCCACACATATATTTCCTATTTCTACGCTGTTATTTGCTTTCTCTTGTAATTTACTAGATACTAAAATATCGCTTTAATATATCTATCTTATCGGTCTAATTAAATAGACGTCTAACTAATACAAGCATAATAATGCAGTTTTGTTTCTTTGAGGATTCGTTATGCCAAAACTTTCACCCCCTTACCTTAACGCGACCCACCGATGATTTGCGCATTGGCATACTTACTATTGGTGAAAAATGGGAGTCTGCATTTAAACAAGGCGCATTCAGTCGCATAACGCGTGCACCACTGCGCGCCCTGTTTACACATGGCAACTTAGAACCCAACTCATCCACGATCTGGGTAAACAGCCGATATCTGCCATCCGATTCGCTGGTCAACCAAGTTAAAAAACTTAG
>NNSL01000203.1 GCA_003123965.1 Balneolaceae bacterium SMO_bin1 | reverse complement strand
TAAATCAAAGACGCTATTTACAGAGTAAAATGAAATTTAATCGCATCCCGTTCTTTGATTATATTGGTGCAAAATTCTAAACATATTCGAACTTTATGAGCAATTTTCCCGAACGCGAATTTCTTGAGCAGCTGCTGATTACCCCTAGTCCCACCGGTTTTGAATCGGCCGGGCAGAAGGTTTGGAAAAATTATGTCAAGCAATTCTCTGATGACATTCAAACTGATGCGTATGGTTCAGCGGTGGCTAAGCTTAACACCAGTTTTGATGTCATCACGGTGATGCTTGAGGCGCACTGCGACGAAATTGGCATGATTGTGCAGCATATCACCGAAAAAGGGTTCGTTCACGTAAATAAGCTTGGCGGAAGCGATTCCACTATTGCCCGCGCCAAGCGTGTGAATATTCACAATAAACGCGGCGTGGTTTCTGGGGTAGTAGGCAACACCGCTATTCATTTGCAGGACAAGAAGAACGGCGGGGGCGATCAGCCGGCCTGGAAAGATATTTATATTGATATTGGGGCTGAAAGCAGGGAGGAAGCACTGGAGATGATTCAGGTTGGCGACCCTATTACCTACGCCGATAATTTTGAGTTTTTGAGTGATGATGTGCTCACGGGCCGGGCATTGGATAACCGCATTGGCGGTTTTATGATTGCCCAGGTGATGAAACGACTATCGGAGCGGCGTGAAGATTTGAAAGTGAATGTAATGGCGCTGAATTCCGTACAGGAAGAAGTGGGCGGCTATGGCGCGCGCATGATGAGTTACCGGCTGGAACCGGATGTTGCACTGGTTACCGATGTGACGCATGCCACGGATACGCCGGGCATCAATAATGCTGAACATGGACTGGTGAAGCTGGGCGATGGCCCGGTGGTTCAGCACGGGGGCGCCAATCACCCCGCGGTGGTTTCTTTTGTTGAAGAGACAGCAGCCGCCAAAGAAATTGACCTGCAGCATGAAGCCGTGAGCGTACGAACAGGAACCGACACCGACAGTATACCAAAAAACGGGAATTCCATGCGGTTTGATCTCGCTGCCGCTGCGATACATGCATTCGCCGGTAGAGACCGCCTCGGTGCAAGATATTAACACGCTCATTGACTTGATGGCCGAGAGCGTGCTGGCGCTTGAGCCGGATCAAGCATTTTCTGTTTTTTAGGTCTTATTGCCAATTGCTTTCGAAATGCGGTTTTGCAGTGCTTCGGTCAGCGGATGATTGCGCAGCATCTCTTCAGTGAAAGGCTCGATGGCTAAATACGCATATCCTTCATGGTCGGCTTGCCGAAACCGATCATACAGTTCATGGGCCATTTGTTCATAGTCACCATTGTAAAAAATGATATGATCTGATGGATCATCGGGGGCGATGTTGTGGGTTAGGTAAAGGGTGTTTTCCTGGGCGAAGGATTCACTATCCATCCAGGAAACAGTGGCTTCAGGCGCATAATGTGAATACTTTGTGCCAGGACTTTTGGGTGAAATGGTATCTTCAGCATTATCGATTGAGGTTTGTACTGCTTTCTCAATGATGTTCTCAAGTTGGTTTCGACTGATAGCCCCCGGCCGGTAAATACGAAATGGCGTTTGAGAAACATCAAGCACCGTTGATTCCAGTCCAATCTGTGTTTCTCCGGCTTCAACAATGGGAAAATGTTCCCCGAAATCTTCTCTTACATGTTCAGGTCGGGTTGGACTTGGTCTGCCGGACTTATTTGCGCTTGGCGCTACCAGTGGACCCGCGCGAGCTATCAAATCTTGCGATAATGGGTGAGCTGGCCAGCGGAGGGCAACGGTATCTAATCCGCCCGTTACAATATCAAGCACCTCCGGCTTTTTCTTGAAAATAAGTGTGAGCGGGCCTGGCCAGAAGCCGTTCATCAGCTTTTCGGCTGCTTCAGGTATTTCGGCAGCAAACTGTTCCACCATACTGCGTTTGCAGATATGCACAATAAGGGGATTGTCTGCCGGGCGATTTTTAACATTAAATACTCTTTGAACCGCTTCAAGATTGGTGGCATCAGCGCCTAGTCCGTACACGGTTTCGGTAGGGAAGGCCACTACCTGTCCCGATTTAAGCAGATTTATATAACGATCAAGCAAGAGCTTTTTCTTCCTCTGGTTTAGTCAAAATTGATTGAAGAAAATCGACGGCTGAATCAAGATCGGGAATGTCGCTGATTACAAATCGAACGCGTTCATCTTTCTGGATCACATTAAGCCGGTCATCAGCTGTAAGCTGCAGTTTTTTGAGCAGCGGCTGAAAACGATTTTCGTAGAATTCTACTCCAAGCTCCGAACTTTGTTTCGGGCAAACCAGCCACATGCGATTGCTGCGAATAGTAACCTTGGTAAAAAGATTTTGTGATGCAAAAAGCTTTGCCTTTGAAGTTTTGATTAAGTTTTCTGCCGCTTCGGGAATGGGACCAAAGCGATCTTTTAGTTCTTCTTCCCAGTCATCAATTTCTTGTTCTTCGGTGGCCCCGGCCAGCTTGCGGTACATGTTTAGCCGTTCCACATTGTCGGAAACGTAATCGCTTTCAAGCAGCGCGGGCCAGTCCATTTCAACCTGCGTCTCGGGCAGTGCTACCGTGCTCTCAACCTCATCGAATACATCATCGAACTCATTCTGCTTGAGCTCTTTTACGGCGTCATTCAGAATTTTCTTGTACAGCTCAAAGCCCAGGTCGTTGATGAATCCGCTTTGCTCAGCGCCTAAAATATCACCGGCGCCGCGAATATCAAGATCACGCATCGCAATATTGAAGCCGGCCCCGAGGTCCGAAAACTCTTCAAGCGCAAGCATGCGTTTGCGGGCTTCGGTGGTCAGGGTTTCTATAGGCGGTGTGATGAGAAAGCAGAAGGCCTTGCGCTGCGATCGGCCTACACGGCCCCGAAGCTGGTGCAGTTCCGCCAAGCCAAACCGGTCGGCCCGATTGATAACCATGGTGTTGGCATT
>NNSL01000110.1 GCA_003123965.1 Balneolaceae bacterium SMO_bin1 | reverse complement strand
GTAAAACTGCTAGGCAACTTCCGCCTCATCTTCTGATATAACGGTAGTGCCCCAACCATCATAATAACCATTTTTGGCCTTTGAAAGCCGATCAAAAAAGTTTTTGAGCTCCAAAAGTCGATCTTTGGTAGGTTTAATCTCTTTTTTTGCCAGGCACAACCAATTTTCAGATGATTCGGAATAATGTACCGAGGTATCAAACTGTAAATTCATCAGGCAAGACTTGGTTACATAGGCATCCCACTCGGTCGGGAAATACAAAAAGAACTCCATGGATTGTGCTACGTCCGGATCACCATCCGGCGTCTCAATGTTATTAACGGCCATCTGTTCTACTGTTTTTCGTGCCATCGTTACTGAAATTAATTTTTTAGCTCTAAATATTTTTTAATTCCATCATCAAAGGTACGGAAACTGAAGCATTTCATTAAATTCAAATTAATCTGCTTTATGTTGTGTTCTAACAAGAAATTCATAACTTTCCCGCTCATTTGTTCAGATTAATAATTTATAGGTATGGCTGATTTACGACGCGAACTTGGCTTTTGGGATGCTTTAACCATAGGGGCCGGAACCATGATTGGGGCCGGTACTTTTTTTGCTGGCCGGTGTAGCACTGGAACTTACCGGCCCCGCCGCAATATTTTCGTACATAGCGGCCGGTATTATCTGTATTATCACGGCATCAAGCGCCGCTGAACTCGCTACCGGCATGCCAACATCCGGCGGTGACTACTTTTTTGTTTCCCGCTCACTGGGACCTGCGTTTGGTGCCATTTCCGGTGTTGGAATTTGGCTCAGTCTTACTTTTGCCATCTCCTTTTATCTTTTTGGATTGGGGGAATATCTCAGCCAGTTTATGCCGCTTACTCCTTTCTGGGGAGCCGTACTCGGCGGCGTTCTGCTGATCATCCTCAATATTGTAGGAGCCAAAGAATCGGGACGAACGCAAGTGGTTGTTGTTCTCACCCTCTTTGCTATTTTGGGTGGATTCAGTCTGTTTGGGTTTTTCAATATCGATACCGCTAACCTCAACCCGTTCTTTCCCTTAGGTACCGAACCTATTTTCACGACTACGGCACTTGTATTTGTCTCCTTTTTGGGATTTGTGAAAATCGCGGCCGTGGCCGAAGAGATTAAGAATCCGGCTAAAAATCTGCCGCGAGCCCTTATCGGTTCCGTCGCACTGGTTACTGTTTTATACGTGGTCATTCTATTAGTTATAGGTGGAATCTTCCCACAATCAACTATTCGGGAAGTTAAAGATCCACTCACCACCGCAGCCCGACAAATGCTGGGCGGATTTGGTGGAGTCGCCATCATTTTTGCAGGTCTTCTTGCCACACTGTCATCAGCCAATGCAAGTATTATGGCGTCTTCGCGTATTAATTTGGCCATGGCCCGCGACCGCATGGTGCCGAACTGGCTAAGCAAAATTCATCAAAAATTACTAACACCCTATCGCGCTATTCTTCTAACTGGTGTCTTGGCACTCGGATTTTTACTGATTGAAAGCCTTGAAGATCTCGCTAAAATTGCCAGCGTTTTGCAGCTATACAGTTATGCCGCTCTTAATATCGGGTGTATTGTTCTGCGCGCCGCCAATCCCGATTGGTACAAACCAAGCTACCGCACACCGGGTAACCCTTTAGGACAACTTATTGCCGCTATTGGATGTCTGGGTGTTATTATTTATTCCGGCACTTTTGCCCAAATTGCGGTGGTCGTACTTATTGTTGTGAGCCTTGCCTGGTACCTCATATGGGGACGTGAAAGAGTATCTATTGATTCAGCAATTCCCGAGTTCAAAGAACGCTGGGCCGAACACGGCTGGAGCCTATTCTGGCTGCCACCTGAAGAAGTTGAAAAAGAAGAAGTGGAAGAATGGATTCCCTCCAAACGACCACTTAATACAAAATCACCCCGACACCTGGTTACTGCACTGGCTAATCCGGAACATGAAACCGACTTGTTGAGACTCGCACAATTTATTTCTGCAGGGAAAGAAGAACCGGGCATTGTTGAAGGCATGCACTTGATCCACGTGCCTTACCAAACACCTATTTCCACTATCAGGGAAAAGCTGGAGCAGCGCCCTTCCATCCAACGAAAAATTGATACTATTCTTGAGCAGTCAAGTCAAGCATCAGTGCATATCAAAAATGGATTTAAGGATATTCTTAAAAAGACTGATTTCCGCTCAGTGACCGATGCCGCCCACGATGTTTTTGGAGCCATGATTTCAGAAAACCCCAAAAACCGTGAAGCAGATATGCTATTAATGGGCTGGCAAGGAGGTTTTAGTGTGGGAAGAATCTACAATTCTCCTGTTCAGCGTATCATTAAAAACTTAAAGGCTGATGTTGGCATCCTCAAAAACCGTGGCCTTGAAAAAATTGATTCTATCTTATTGCCATGGGGCGGAGGCCTACATGCCTGGCTTGGGCTTGAACTGGCTGTTCGCATCGCTCGCATCCACGATGCGGAACTGAAAATTCTGCGCCTGGTTCGAGAAGGTACCAATATAGACAATGAGCGCGAATCGCTTCTTGAGACCATCGATCCACTGGTAAATGACTTTGATAAACTAAATCTGGATATTCGCTTGGCCGAAGATGTCACTTCTGGCATTATGGCTGATTTCGAGAACGACGCTCACGACCTGGTCATTATTGGAGCCTCGCGGGAGTGGGGCATCCGCAATGTACTTATCGGTACAATTCCAGATATAATTGCCGATCGCGCTCCCTGCTCGGTATTAATGGTTCGTAGATTTGTATCTGAACACTGGAAGGTAAAAGCCAGCGAAGGCTTAAAACGAATACGGGAAAATCTCGGCCTGAGCACTTCGCCAGATACTAGTCAAGAGTAAGATTACTTAGTTTTTGGACTTGTTATCTGGATGTCGACTGAATAAATCAGTTCGCATCTGAAACAAATTACAAGTATCGAATAACTTTCTTACTAATTTGTATC
>NNSL01000204.1 GCA_003123965.1 Balneolaceae bacterium SMO_bin1 | reverse complement strand
ATGCCGGTTTTTTGCCAAACTGCCCCGGGAACCTGGGGCAGTTTTTTTTGCGCTCATCCCTATTTATTTTATCGGTGTATATGGCCCCTGGTGGGGTATTATTGCGTTCACCGTGCTTTGCTCGTTTTTAACGGTTTGGGTATCAGAAGCGTGCGAAAAAGAATGGGGCGGCGACCCCTCACCACTGGTTATGGATGAATTTGCCGGCCAAGGTATGGCTTTTATTGGCATCTCCCTGGCGCAACCAGAATTCAATATTTGGCTGCTTTTAATGCAGGGCTTTTTATTCTTCCGCTTTTTTGATATCGCCAAACCCCTCGGTGTTGATAAGCTGCAGGCCCTGCCCGGCGGCTGGGGTATACTGGTTGATGACCTGCTGGCCGGCTTTTATGCTTATTTGTGCCTCGAAATTCTTATCTTCGCATTTCATTACTTTAATGTATTGTCTTAAATAAATTGCACGCATACTCAAGAGTGTACTAAACAGAACATGCTATTATGATTATTGATAAACCCTACGCCAAAGAACTTGCACTCCATCTGCTTGAGATTAATGCCGTAGTACTGCGTCCCAACGACCCTTTTACCTGGTCTTCGGGCTGGCATTCACCCATTTATTGCGATAACCGCCTTACACTGCGCTACCCTAGCATTCGCAAAAAAATTGCGCAGAAGTTTATCACATTCATCCAGAATGAATTTAACGATACGCAGATCATCACCGGAACAGCAACGGCCGGCATTCCACACGCGGCTTTTATTGCTGAAAATTTGGACAAACCCATGGCTTATGTACGTGCTAAGGCAAAAGCCTATGGACTTGGTAACCAGATTGAGGGTGGCATTCAAAAAGGAGAATCTACCGTTGTTATTGAAGATTTGGTATCAACGGGCGGCTCGGCTATTTCGGTGGTTGAAGCCCTGCAGTTTATAGGTGCCGATGTACAATGCGTGCTTAGCATATTCACCTACGGTTTTGACAAATCAGTAAAACGTTTTGAGGAGGCCGGCGTACCCTTTCATACGCTCACCAATTACGCCACGCTTATTGAGGTAGCCAAAGACAACAATTATGTTGATGAAAAAGACCTGGAAACACTGGCCGCATGGCGCAAAAAGCCCGATACCTGGCCGAAATAATCAGCACAATTTAAGCTCGGCTTCACCCGTACTACACTGTTATCGCGCTTGAGACAAGTGCTGGACCCTACTCTTTTCTTACCTAATTATTTTTTATATTTAGCACTTCACAATCAGCAAGTAAAAGCCGTATTCTCTTGGACTCACGCAATTTTTATATCGAAACATATGGATGTCAGATGAATGTATCTGACACTGAAATCGTCAATTCTATTTTGATGGATCAAGGCATGAGCCCGGTGCAAGAGCCCGATCATGCCGATATCATTTTTGTTAATACCTGCTCCATTCGTGAAAATGCCGAGGAGCGCGTGTGGAATCGCCTCAAAGAATTTAAAGCCCTCAAACGCGAAAAAGACGGCGACTTGACGGTAGGCGTACTCGGCTGTATGGCCGAGCGTATTCGCGAAAATATTATGGAGCGCGAAGAACTTGTTGATTTAGTAGTAGGCCCCGATGCCTATCGCGACTTACCCAAACTGCTTACCGAAGTTGATGATGGCCGCAAAGCGGTAAATGTAATCCTCTCGCAGGAAGAAACTTACGCTGATGTTAAACCCGTGCGCACCAACGACAATGGCGTTAGTGCGTTTGTCACCATTATGCGCGGCTGTGACAATATGTGCGCGTTTTGCGTAGTGCCCTTTACCCGCGGACGTGAACGCAGCCGACCGATGGAAAGCATTCTGGATGAGCTGAATCGCCTGAGCGATCAGGGCTACAAGGAGGTAACACTCTTGGGACAAAACGTTAATTCGTACATGGACGGCGATAACGATTTTACCAAGCTGATGTACGAAGCCAGCCAGGTTGATCCTGAAATGCGCATCCGGTTTTCATCACCCCACCCCAAAGACTTTCCTGAGGAACTGCTGCACGTAATTGCTGAAGAACCTAACCTATGCAACTATATTCATATTCCGGCGCAATCGGGGAATAATGACGTACTCGAACGGATGCGTCGCCCTTACACGCGCGAGCAATACCTCGATTTGGTTGAACGCATGCGTGAAATTATCCCTGGCGTTACACTCTCAACGGATATTATCACCGGATTTTGCGGCGAAACTGAAGAAGAACATGAAGATACTATGTCGCTGATGGCAAAGGTTCGCTACGATTTGGCCTATATGTTTGCCTATTCTGAGCGCGGCCGAACACTAGCCCAGCGCAAATACGAAGATGACGTGCCGGAAGAAGTGAAAAAGCGGCGCCTCTCAGAAATCATTGAGCAGCAGATGAATATTCAGGAGAAGCTGAACAAGCAGGAAATTGGGCGGCGGCACCTGGTGCTCGCAGAAGGTACCAGCAAGCGATCGGACGAGCAGCTCTGTGGGCGTACCGATACCAATAAAATGGTAGTGTTCGATAGACATGACCTTCAAAAAGGCGACTATGTAGAAGTACAAATTACCGATTGCACCTCAGCAACTCTGATGGCTGATGTAATTGGGAAAAGCAGCATTGCCGCATATTCTTCTGAATCGCATAAAAAAGCTGTACCCGCGTAAAATCGCAAATTAGTGCTGAATTTGTTTATTCCTGTGTATGCGGGAACAATTATACGGCTTCCAGCTTAGATTCAATGGAGTCTCAAACAAATTCAAAACTCATCGATGACTGAATCTTTTGACGACATTTTGCGGTCGCTGCAGGATAAGCAGCTTCTGATTCGCAAAATGAAGGAAACGCTGCTTGCCAATCTTGTAATGTTGGGCGAAATTCCCGCTCCCACTTTCAGCGAAGACGATCGAATTGAGTTTTTAATAAACCGTTTTAAAGAATCAGGCATAAAACGCAATTCTGTTGATGAGATGGGCAACGGTATTGGCCTGATTGAAGGATCAGGGGAAAGC
>NNSL01000099.1 GCA_003123965.1 Balneolaceae bacterium SMO_bin1 | reverse complement strand
ATTGAGCGCGAAGGCTCGATCCATGTATCAAACGTGATGGTGATTGACCCTACTACGGGAGAACCCACCCGAACTGGTCGCAAACGTGTTGAAGGCGAAGGTGACAGCAAGGGCCGTTGGGTACGATATTCGAAGAAGAGTGGCGAGATCATCGATAATTAATAAAGAATTTTAAGAATGGCAGAAGCAAGACTTTACACAGAGTACAAGGATGAAATCATCCCCAAGCTGCAAGAGCAGTTTGACTACGAAAATGTTATGGCGGTTCCTAAGCTGAAGAAAATTGTTATAAATGCAGGCCTGGGAGAAGCTACTGAAAATGAAAAGGTCGTAGATATAGTTAGCGATAACATTGCTAAAATTACCGGACAAAAACCGGTAAGTACCAAAGCGAAAAAGTCGATTTCTAATTTCAAACTTCGGGAAGGAACGCCAGTTGGCTGTAAGGTTACACTGCGCAAGAAAATTATGTACGAATTTCTTGACCGGTTGATTAATCTTGCATTGCCTCGCATGCGCGATTTCCAAGGAGTGCCCGACAAAAGTTTTGACGGTCGCGGTAATTATACGCTAGGTATTAAAGAGCACACGATATTTCCAGAAATCAACACCGATAATGTTGAGAAGGTACACGGGTTGGATATTACTTTTGTAACCAGCGCCGAAACAGATGAGGAATCATATGCCTTGTTAAAGCATTTTGGAATGCCATTTGTAAAACGAAATAATTAAAACACGAAGCATCTATTATGGCTAAAAAAGCTTGGATAGCACGTAACAAAAAACGAAAAGAAACGGTAGAGAAGTACGCCGAAAAACGCCGCAAGTTAAAGGAAGAAGAGAAGTGGGTTGAACTGCAGAAGCTTCCACGCGATGCCAGCCCTACACGGCTGAATAATCGGTGCAGTTTAACTGGCCGTTCACGTGGTTACATTCGTGAATTCGGTATTTCCCGTATAAAGTTTCGGGAGCTGGCTCTGGATGGTAAAATTCCCGGCGTACGTAAAGCAAGTTGGTAAAAATTTAACAGTACAAATATATGTTTGACCCGATATCAGATTATTTAGCACGCATTAGAAACGCCCAGCAGGCCGGTCATCGGCGTGTTGACATCCCCGCATCAAAGTTGAAGCGGGCGATGACCAAAATCCTTTTGGATAAAGGATATATCAATAAGTACATCAATATTGATGACGGCAAGCAGGGTATGCTTCGGTTGTTCCTTAAGTATGATTCATATGGGCATCCGGTAATAAAGAATATGAAGCGTGAATCTAAGCCAGGCTTGCGCGTGTACTGCAATGCTGATGAAATTCCACGTTCACTAAACGGTTTAGGCATTGTTATGCTGTCAACTTCACAAGGAGTAATGACAGACAAAGAAGCCCGCAAGCTGCATGTTGGCGGCGAAGTTTTGTGCAAAGTTTACTAATCAAATTGATTGATCATTATGTCTCGTATTGGAAAACAACCAGTTACTCTTAAAGAGAACGTTGAGTTCAGCATTGACGCTGATAACGTGGTTACCTTGAAAGGGGAGAAAGGAAGCGACTCACTTAGAGTGGATCCCCGTATTAAAATTGAAAAGCAGGATAATGAGCTGGTGTTAACCCGCAGCTCCGAAAGCAAGAACGACCGCTCTCTACATGGTTTGTATCGTTCTTTAATCAATAATATGGTTGAAGGCGTAACAAACGGTTATAAAAAAGAACTTGAAATTATTGGGGTCGGTTTTCGGGCCTCATTAAACGGTGATGTGCTGGAGCTTACGCTCGGATTCTCGCATCCCATTCACTTTGTACCCCCGGATGATATCGATCTTGAAGTTGATACCAAGACACGAAAAAATCCGATGGTTATCGTATCAGGAATTAACAAGGAATTAGTTGGCCAGGTTGCGGCAAAAATTCGTTCATTACGGCCGCCAGAGCCTTACAAAGGCAAAGGTATCCGCTATGTTGATGAGTGGGTTCGTCGCAAGGCTGGTAAATCTGCTGCTAAAGCTTAATAGAATTACACGATGAAAAACACGAAAAAACAAGAACGCCGAGATAAAATTCGCCGACGCATTCGCTCCACAATTCAGGGTACGGCTAATCGTCCCCGATTGTGTGTTTACAAAAGCAATACGCATGTGTATGCACAGCTGGTTAATGATTGGGATGCGGTAACACTTGCATCTGCATCAACCAACAGCAAGGAGATGAAAGATCGATTTGAAGGGAAGACGAAAACCGAATCGGCGAAAGAAATCGGCCAAATGATTGCCGAACAAGCACAAGAACAAGGAATTAATAAAGCCGTGTTTGATAGAAGCGGCTATAAATATCACGGCGTGGTTAAAGCCCTCGCTGATGGTGCACGAGAAGGTGGATTAGACTTATAAAATATTAGATTATGCCTAAAATAAGACGACGACATAATATTACAGCAGCCAACCTTAACCTTGAAGAAAAGCTGGTGCACATTAACCGCGTATCGAAAGTGGTTAAAGGTGGTCGCCGGTTTAGCTTTAACGCAATTGTAGTGGTTGGTAACAAAGACGGTATTGTGGGACACGGACTGGGTAAAGCCAATGAAGTTTCTGACGCTATCCAGAAAGGGTTCGATAATGCCAAAAAGAATCTCATTAAGGTTCCTATGACCGATACCGGTAGTATTTACCACGAAGTAATTGGTAAAGAAGGCGCGGGCGAAGTATTGTTGCGTCCAGCCTCAGAAGGTACGGGAGTAATTGCTGGTGGTCCGGTAAAAGCACTGCTTGATATTGCAGGCGTACAAAATATATTGACGAAATCACTCGGCTCTTCGAATCCGCACAACATGGTAAAAGCAACATACAATGCCATTAAATTGTTGACGGACCCATTAGAAGTAGCTGAGCGTCGAGGAGTTTCACTTAACAAAGTTTTTGAAGGATAGGAGAACGTTTAAAACAGAATATTATGGATCTTAGTAACTTAAAAGCCCCCGAGCCAAATAAAAAAATCACGCAAGC
>NNSL01000409.1 GCA_003123965.1 Balneolaceae bacterium SMO_bin1 | reverse complement strand
AACTGGTCTGCTCGAAGAATTTGTACTTGAAAATATCTTTTATCCTACTACTCGGGCGGTCAGCCTTTCGTTAGGAAGCCTACAAAACGCCGCTTTCAAAATTGGCATTTGTTCTCGGGTTATTCAGCAGCTTTAAGTTGCTATGGGAATTTTCAGATCAAACAAAAACAAGTGAGCGAACTGGAAAAGGAGAAGGTTGAAAGTGAGTTGAAGTTTCTCAAGTCGCAAATCAACCCGCATGTACTCTTCAATAACCTGAATAACATTTACTCCTATGCGCTGGAGAAGTCGGAAAAGGTGCCCGAAATGCTTCTCAAGCTTTCCGAAATTATGCGCTATATGCTAAAAGATGGTACCGAGCCGCTGGTGCCGCTGCGAAAGGAATTAAGTTATCTGCAGAATTTTGTGGACCTGCAGAAACTTCGGCTCGAGGGCCGCGGCGATGTTCAATTTACGGTAGAGGGCGATCCGAAAGATCATAAAATAGCGCCGCTGCTGTTGGTATCTTTTGTTGAAAACAGCTTTAAGCATAGCATGCAAGCAGCCGTTGATGACATTTATATCGATATACTGGTCCGCATTAGAGAAGATGAGCTTACATTTGAAGCCAAAAATAACTACTCCGAATTTAAAGCGTCTGAAATGGAGCCCGACACCGGTGGTATTGGTTTACAAAACGTAAAAAAACGCTTACAATTAATTTACAACGGCCAGCACGCCCTATCAATCAACCAAACCGATGATTTTTTCTTTGTTCACCTTACTTTAAACCTCAACATAGATGAGCCTGAAATGCTTAATTATTGAGGACGAGCTGCCCGCCCAGCGTGTGCTTAAAAAATTACATTGCGGACGTATCCTCACTGGAACTGGCAGGCACCCATACCAGTGCCATTGAAGCGTTGGAAACGCTCCGTGAAAACAAGATCGACCTGCTGTTTCTGGATATTAATCTGCCTAAAATTTCCGGGCTCAACTTTCTGCGTTCACTTAATGATCCCCCGCAGGTTATTGTAACCACAGCCTACCCCGATTACGCGCATGAAGGTTTTGACCTGAATGTGGTTGATTATCTGTTGAAGCCTTTCTCGTTTGAACGATTTCTCCAGGCTGTTTCAAAAATTGTATCCCCCAATCAACCGCCCGCGGCTGCTGAAAATGAATCGAAGCAAACTTTTACCTTCATCAAGGTAGATAAGACATTGCAAAAAGTTGATTTCGATGCCATTTTATATATTGAATCAGACCGGGATTATGTGAAAATAGTCATGGAGGAGGCAAACTTTATGCACTTGCAAACACTGAAACATTGGGTGGAGCTGCTGCCGGAAAACAAATTTGTGCAAGTTCACAAATCCTTTATTATCAATATTGAAAAAGTGCAGCGTATCATCGGTAACCGCATAGAAATCAGTGACAATATCATCCCCATTGGCCGCCACTACAAGCAGGATTTGATGGACAAAATTGATACCCTTTCCTAGATTTTGATCTCATAATCAACCTGCCCGGAACAAATCTACCATTTTTCTGCAATTTGTTGTAACGATACGGTTCCCCGCTCGTCTACTTTACAACAATGAAACCGAATGAATTCAAATCGCAGTTGTTACCTGTTAAAGGCAAACTTTACCGGTTGGCCTTTACCTTGTTGAATAATAGGCCTGAAGCCGAAGACGCCGTGCAAGATGTGTATTTGAAATTATGGAACATGCGTGCCGAGCTGGCGAAATATCGCAGCATTGAGGCCCTGGCCGTAACGATGACTAAGAATGTGTGCATCGATAAGCTTCGCTCGTACCGGCGGCGCAATAAGAATGATGGCGGACTTGAAATGGTGCCGCTAAGCAGCAACGGCCGCCACGATCCCGCTCGTGTTTTGGAAAACAGTGAACAGCTACAGCTGGTGCAGCAAATTATCAGCCAGTTATCCGAGCAGCAACGTTTAGTGATTCACCTACGTGATTTTGAGCACTACAGCTATGATGAAATTGAAACCGTAACTGAGATGACCCGCAACAACATTCGCGTGACGTTATCGCGAGCCCGGAAATATGTACGCGAGCAATACTTAAAACGAGAAGAATATGGACGCCCAAAAATTAACGTGCTTCTTGAAAAAATACTACCAAGGCGAAGCCTCGCTGGAAGAGGAGGCAAGACTGCGTAAATACCTGCAGCGAGACGACCTTCCCCGTGAGTTAGAAGCGCATGCTGCATGTTTTGCCGATGCCAGTAATCACCCAAAGAAATCAAATGATTTTGACCCATTTTCAAAGATTGAATTTCTAAAAGAAAGCCAGACAAAAACTAATCAACCATTTAGTAATAATAACTCTACTTCTAAGAAAGGGGCTTCTAGGTGGCTTTTACGTATTGCAGCGGGCTTTATTCTTTTGCTGATGGGGTTCGCTGCAGGTCAGTTATTTACCGGAAATGATTACGCATCAAACCAGCAGGTAGCACAACTGGAACGGGAAGTGCAAAAAATGAAACGCACCCTCATGAACCCCGGACTATATCAAAACGCATCCACCGGTGAGCGGCTGTCGGCAATAAATTACACATCGCAAATAGCATCCAGCCCGGAGCTTGATGAGCAAATCACCGACATACTTATTCATACCATGAACAATGACGAAAATGTAAATGTACGCCTGGCCGCTGCGCAGTCGCTATACCGTTTTAAAAGCGATAAACGGGTTAAACAGGCACTCGTAAATTCGTTGAACCAACAGGATAATGCCCTTATGCAGATTACGCTCATCGATATGCTTGTAGAACTTAAAGCAAACGGCTCGGTTACGGAAATGGAAAAGCTTCTTGTTGATTCTGATACCCAAGATATTGTACGACAGCGTTTACAAGCCGGCATTGCCGAGCTACAAGTTTGATCAAACGACCATCGGGGGCAAAACGGTCCTCGGCGGACTCTTCCGGAAGAAATCTTCACTTAACGACCTAACCAACAGGAATATGAAAAAACTAATCACTTATACCG
>NNSL01000458.1 GCA_003123965.1 Balneolaceae bacterium SMO_bin1 | reverse complement strand
GCGGTGCTTGTACCCTAAAAGCCCGTGTGTGGCACTCGGTATGGTTTGGTCACGGTCAATAGGTTGGTACACTTTAAATACCGTTCCTGCATTGCGCACATCGCTTATAGCGTTCAGTGTTTGGTAATACCGGCCGGCCGCTGCACTGATTTCAATATTCTCATTCCCGCCGGGTTGATATGACATGCGCAGCCGTGGTTCAAACGTTGGCGTTGTTATCAGAGTTGCCATGGTTGTTATGCCCGGCTCAATCCGCAGGCTTTCATTGGGTTCCCAAACGGCTGAAGCATAGAGGTTTACAACGGCCTGCTTGTCAGAAAAGGATTCAACCAGTGTAAAGCGTTCGGCAAGAGTAGCATCGAGATTGCGAAAGTTAAGCTTGAATCCGTAATCAAAGGGCAAGCCGAACAAGTACTCTTCGTGATCAAATTTAAAGAATATCTGTCCCACAGAAGATTTGCGCTCGGTATTGTCAACGCTATTTTCTGAATTTGAATAGTAGGAGTACCCGGCCGTTACTTCAATGGGGTGATTGAAGTTTTCTGCAAATCCCAGGCAGCGCCCGCCGGCTACTGCATTTTGCCATGAAAGGCCGATGTCTCTGAGATTATTGATGCGCCCGTTATCATAGGTGTACATTCCGGTTAGGTTGCACGTATAATCGCTACCTTGGAACGAGTACCGGGCCATCATATCGTAAAAATCCAGCGGTTTTTCCTGACCCGTTAATTTGGGTGCAGTTTGTTCGATAATTGATTTACGACCCATTACCATAATGGATTGATCACCCTGACTGTTTAACGGTCCCTCGAGCCGGAGTGATGTGATGTATGGACTTACCGACCCGCTGGCACTAAATTCTTTAAAGTTGCCGGGGCTTAAGTTCACATCAATAATGGCTGAGGTGGCATCCGAAAACTGCGCACCAAAGCCGCCGGCATACAGGTCAACAGACTGGATGGCCTGCTCGGGAAAAGCAGAAAATAAATTTGAAATGTGGAATGGTTTCATCACCGGAAGGTTGTCGACCAGCACTTTATTTTGTGAAGGCGTACCTCCGCGAATATAAAGCTCACCGCCGCGGTCACCGCTTGAGATTACACCCGGCACTGTTTGCAGATACGAGGCCAAGTCGCCGCCAGATACGGGCGATGGAATTCGAGCGATGTCCACTTTTGAAATTTTTCGCAGGCCAGCTTCACCCGTCGTCATATCGCGCTCAGCCTGCACCACAAATTCATCGAGCTCCGCCACTTTAACGTTCATATTTATACGCTCAATTCGAATGTCTTTTTCACCAATCGTTATGGGTTCTTGGTATGTTGCAAAACCGACATAACTGGCTTTAAGCATATAGTCACCGGGCTCAACTTGTCTGAATTCGATAAATCCATCATTATCTGTAGCACCCGATTTCACAATCTCTTCGGTGCCTTCTTCAAGCAAAAATACATTGGCTCCAATGATGGGGCCACCGTCCTCATTCGAATTAATCAGCACCCGCAATGTGGTGTTTGACTGAGCCATGAGCTGCAGTGGTACGCCCATGAGCATTAAGGCCAGAGCCAGCACTATTATTTTTGAGAAGTATTTGTTTTGAGACCAACGTTTTATCTTACCAATGATCAGTGCAAGCATACAATCGATTATGACTATTTTTGTATTTAGATTTGTACTGTAATTCCCGAAATCAACCAAATTGGCTGCAAATGCTCATTTATTTTCTGAACAATGTACTAACAAACTGCATCTGCGAAAACCAATTAGCGTAATTCTTATTAAGGCAAGGTTTCACCCGATGCCACTCGTAGGAAAACAAAATTTGGCCAAGTGATAAATAACATGTTAATGTGATTTTAGTGAAACAATGGCTTGGCCTCAAAAAGAGAAAGGGAATTTATACCTGTAAATCATCCACAAAGAGAATGCAACTGGAGCACACAGAAAAAATTTCACCCCAAATTTTCAACTGTGCACACGACTATCTTTGGATACGTAGAGCATAAATATACCATAGCCAAGTAATCCTAAAGCTACAGCTCCCATCAGATATGTGCCCCATTCTTGTTGCTGTAAAAAAGAAAATGCCCCCTGCGTACCGCGCACCATACTGGCATTTTCTGTTATACCCGCACTCATCAAAAAATAACCAAGTATGGCAAATACAACGCCCCGTGCCATGAAACCATATTTGCCGGCGGTTTTAATTTTTGATTGATGTCGCCCGTAACCTGGATTTAGATCTTCGAGATATTTGCCCGAATAGCCTTTATACACTTGATAAATTCCCACCCCAATTAGAATGATTCCAATAAGCGTGATGAGTAATGGACCGTATGGTTTATCCATTAACTGCGCTACATAATACTCTCTATTTCCACTTCCACCTCCAGAGCCCATTGTTGTACTAAAAATGCTTATGCCAAACAGCATGTATGCAAGGCCACTAAAGAAATAGCCAATCCGTTTGGTTATGCCGGTTGTATCACTGCCCTTGCTCTTAGGATCAGCAAAAGCAGTATATAAACGCCATAAGGCGTAGGCAATAATCCCGGCTGAGAGCAGATAAAGAATAAGATTGCCAAACGGTTGTGTTTGCAGAAAATCGACAACATCCGATTTGCCGGCTTTCTGCCCACCCATGTCGAACGCCACCATGGCCGTGAGTGCCCCAATTATCCCATATACGAGTCCTTTTGCGGCTAATCCGAACGTTTGAATTTTATCGATCATGGTAAAAAGTTTTAATAATTTTGACTCTTGTTCTCAATACCTCATTTACTGACATGTAATAATCTAATCCTCTAAATGCTTTACAGATGTATAGAGGTTCTAATAGAATAACAGGACGCACGTTCCCCACTAATTTTTCTTTTTCTATATAAGGGAAGAATTTACTCCGAAATAGAGGTTTTTCGGATAAAGCGCCGAGCGGCCCACTGGCTTCCCCAGAATCCCATCAGCACGGCCAATAAAATCATTGCACCGCCAAGATAGTACCATT
>NNSL01000205.1 GCA_003123965.1 Balneolaceae bacterium SMO_bin1 | reverse complement strand
ATGTGCCTTATTTGTTATTAATATTGCGCTGGGTTCGGTTGATATACCACTGGACGAAATTATATCCATTGTATTTGCCGGTGAAGCCACCCAGGAATCGTGGATAAAAATTGTGGAATTGATTCGCATGCCACGGGCGGTTACGGGCATCATTGCCGGTGCAGCACTTTCGGTTGGCGGGCTGCAGATGCAAACGCTGTTTCGGAATCCGCTGGCCGGACCGTCGGTGCTGGGTATTAGTGCGGGAGCAAGTTTGGGAGTGGCCATCGTAATGCTGGCTGCCGGTTCTGTAACCACGGTTTTTGCTATCCAGAATTGGGCAGTTTGGGCAGCTGGTTGATTATTGGAGCAGCTAGTCTGGGGTCAGGGGCCGTAATGCTGCTTATTTTACTTATCGCCGCACGTATCCGCGATCATGTTACACTGCTTATCATTGGTTTGATGATCGGAAATATTACAATCGCCCTGGTGAGCATTTGGCAGTATTTTAGTGCCCCTGACCAAATTCGCGATTACCTAATTTGGACTTTTGGGAGTCTCGGCGGTGTTTCGGGCTCTCAGTTATGGATTTTGCTGGGGGTTGTTGCTGTGGGAAGTCTGCTGGCATTTGGTCTGTCAAAATCGTTAAACGGGTTGCTGCTGGGTGAGCGCTATGCTAAAAGCATGGGCATTTCTGTGAACAAAGCCCGATTTTGGATTATAGCCAGCACCAGTTTACTGGCCGGCTCAGTAACGGCGTTCTGTGGACCGATTGGCTTTGTGGGTATTGCCGTGCCGCACCTCACGCGTTCACTACTCAACACCAATAACCACCGCGTGCTTATTCCCGGTACGCTGCTGGTGGGCGCCGTGCTGATGCTGGCCTGCGATATCATTGCCCAAGTTCCCGGAAGCGCCACCACCTTGCCCATTAGTGCTGTAACCTCGTTGGTCGGTTCCCCCGTAGTGATCTGGATCATTGTAAAGCGTAAAAATTTATCAGCCTCATTTTGAATGACCAATCACCAAATACCGTGCTGCAGACCTGCGATTTGAGTATCGGCTACAGAAATCGAAAGGTCGATAAAGTGGTTGCTGATGAGATCAGTACATCACTGCACGCTGGTGAAGTAGTATGTTTGCTGGGGCCGAATGGATCGGGCAAGTCTACGCTGATAAAAACGCTGGCCGGCATGCAGGAGCCGCTGGGCGGCGGTATTAATATTTTCGGCAGACCAATTCAGGAACTCACCCCGAAAGCTATCTCCAAAAAATTAAGTACGGTATTAACGGATCGCATTACTATAGGGAATCTTGATGTTTTTACGCTGGTATCATTTGGCCGATCACCATACACCGGGTGGCTGGGGAGCTTGCGTGAAAAAGATAAGCAAGTGGTGCAATGGGCAATTGAGGCTACGGGCCTGCAGCCGCTCGTCCATAGAGATGTAAGCACGCTCAGCGATGGTGAACGCCAAAAGGTAATGATTGCCCGGGCACTGGCCCAGGATACCGATTTAATTTTACTTGATGAACCTACAGCCCATCTAGACCTGCCCAACCGCGTGGAAATAATGCGCCTGTTGCGCAAGCTTGCGGGTGAAACCGGAAAGGGGATTCTGCTTTCAACCCACGAGCTCGACTTGGCGTTGAAAGCCGGAGATGTTTGCTGGCTGATCAGCAATGAAGGAAAGTTATTTACGGGCGTACCAGAAGATCTTGTGCTGAACGGCACGTTTGAACAGGTATTTGCGCGGGATAGTTTTAATTTTGATCGGGCTACCGGCTCATTTAAACTGCACGAAGGCAACGGAAAAACGGTATCTGTAAAGGGTGATGAAATTGGACAATTCTGGACCCGGCGCGCACTGGAGCGGGAGGGCTTTACCGTAATCCCTGATGGTGAAAGTGATATGCAAATTGAAGTAACATCAACAGGAAATGATTACAGTTGGGAATTGGATGCTGGTAACGAAAGAAGTAGTGTTACATCAATGCAAAAACTTATCGCATTACTAGAAAAACATTATATGAACAAATAACAGCTCTCAAGTAGCCCTTCTTAAATTAATTGACAACAATCTAGCCCGCCGATCAGTTGGAAGTTCATTATACGATTGGATATAAGAATTTTGAAATCGTTTGCCACTCCGGTATATTCGCCCGTGCATTGGTTCGCGTTAAGAATTATTTCGCAACGCGATTAAAACGGGAATCCGGTGAGAGTCCGGAGCATTCCCCGATGCTGTAAGTTCCAGTTGCTTTTTGATCTCTCTAAGAACCACTCTCGCTTTATCGGCGGGGGGAAGGTTATCAAAAAGCGGAACGAGCCAGAAGACCTGCCACTGCATGTACATTCGTAGCTTTCGGGAGAAAAGCGAAGAATAAATACGGTGGCACACTGTATTTATCCATCTCTTCTAAGATTCCCCAAAGGTGCGGATGATGTTTAATCATCATTTGTAACCTAATAGTCCTAAACATGAAACCTTTACACTTTATAACCGCCGTGGCAGTGGCTTTACTATGTCTTCCCGGCAGTGCCTTTTCACAGAATAATCCACAACCGCTTGATACAACCAAAACCTACCAGCTGGGTGAAATTATTGTAACCGCTAATCGAGTTGAGCAAACTCCGCAGTCGGTGGGCCGCAATGTGACGGTCATCAGCGAGCAGGAGATTCAAAACAGCCTGCACTCCAGCGTGGGCGATTTGCTGGCCAAGCAGCAGAGCATGCATATTGTAGGCGATAATCAAACGCCCGGCGCCATTCAATCGGCTTTTTTACGAAATTCCGACAGTGATCATACGGTAGTGCTTGTTGACGGCGTGCGAATCAGCGATCCTTCATCAACCGATAACAGTCTAAACCTGGCGGAGCTTTCGCTGGCCAATGTACAGCGCATAGAAATTGTGCGGGGTGCGCATAGCACACTCTACGGCTCGTCGGCCATTGGTGGAGTAGTTAACATCATTACAAAAGATAAACGAAGCCCCGGTATCAGCGGAGTACTGGAAACAA
>NNSL01000249.1 GCA_003123965.1 Balneolaceae bacterium SMO_bin1 | reverse complement strand
AGGCTTCATTGTCGTCCGTATTGGTAAAGAGTTCACCCTGCTGAGCCAGAAATTCAGCGGTTTCCTGCAAGCGCCCCATCTCCTTCGTCCAAATATCCCATATGCTGAAAAATGCGGAAAAGCGGCACAAAACTGTATCCGAGGGCCGCTCGCGGCGGCATGCCGCCCGGGATGTTGATGTAATCAAAATCGTGCTCGGTTGCATTCACCATCAGCTCCCCGCCGGAGGTCACCGCTACCATTTGCGCCCCGTTTTTGCGGGCTTGCGATGCCGCCGAAAGCGTCTCTTCAGTATTGCCCGAAAAGCTGCAGGTAATAAAAAGCGTCTGCTCATCGATCCATGCGGGGGCATCGTAGTGGCGCACCACCTGCACAGGATGCGGACAATGCCGGTAACTGTAAGCGCGAATCAAATCTGCGCCGATGGCCGACCCGCCCATCCCCGCCAGGCATATTTTATTGATGCGTTCCGGGTTGATATTAAGATCCAGCGATTGCGTCATGTTAACTGCCTCATTCCACTGGTTGGGGAAACCTTCGAGGAGATCCCACATTTGTTCTGAGTCGAGTGAGGCTATATTTGACTTCGTAATTTTATGCATGTGTATGCTTGCTTTTCCAATTTTTAAAAACGGTTTCAACTTCATCCAGTTCGCTGCAGCAAAGTACCTGCTCTGAGAGCTGCTGCATGGCTTGCAGTGAATTTTTTATTAGCATCTTTTTTACGGATGGAATACTGACCGGCGACATGCTTAAATTGCGCGCCCCCATACCCAGCAGGCAAGCGGCCGCTTCCGGGTATGAAGCCAGCTCGCCACATATTTCTACTTCTAAATTCTTTTTTTCAGCAACGCCCAGCACGTGTTCAATCACCTTCCAAACCGAAGGGTGACATTGGCTATAGAGCTCCGAAATAAGCGCATTGCCCCGATCAACGGCCAACAAGTACTGGGTTAAATCATTGGTGCCAATGCTAAAAAATCAACATGCTCGGCAAAATGCGCTGCATGAACGGCCGCACTCGGAATTTCCACCATCATACCCACCGGAATGCTGGCATCAACGGATGTACCATCTTGCTGTAATTCATGTGTACATTCCTCAATTTGTGCTCGTACCGCTTTTATCTCAGCAAGACGGCTAACCATGGGGACTAATATTTTCACTTTCCCGGGATAGCGGCCGGCGATCGTCAAAATGGCTTTTAATTGTCGGCGCAAAAGAGTGGGTTTATCTAAAAGCATGCGAATGCCGCGCCAGCCCAGAAACGGATTTTGCTCATCCACCTCTGCTCCCTGAAATTTATCTCCGCCTACATCAAACAAGCGGATGGTGACCGCGTGCGATTTGGTTTCAGAAACAATCTGATCATAAAACGCAATCTGCTCTTCAACATTTTCAAAGTCATCCCTATTCATATACATCGATTCTGTACGCAGCAAACCAATACCTTCTGCACCAAACTGCTGGGCGTTAGCAAGTTCTTCGGAAAATTCAATATTGGCTCGAATGATGAAGGGGTGGCCATCAGTGGTTTCCGATTTCTGCTCACAGAGGGAAATTTTTTCTTCTATCGAGCCCTTATTTTCGGCATTCCAGCTTTGGGCCTGATCCCGTTTTTCTGCTCCGGGATGTATCGTCACGGTACCCTCATCGCCATTGATGTATACCGCAGAATTGGGCTCAACTGCGCCGACAATGCCTTTTGCACCAACTACGGCCGGCAGGCCCATGGAACGGGCGATAATAGCAGCGTGAGAAGTATGTCCGCCCTGCTCCATCACTAAGCCGCGAACGTTTTGATGTGAAAGCTGGATTACCTCGCGTGGGCTTACATCTTTCGCAATAAATATTTCACCCTGCATTGGTTTAGGCCCCCGCGTTTCATCTCCGGCTGCCTCAATAAGCCGGTCCCGAATGTCCGTAAGGTCAACCATTCGGTTCTGCATCATATCGCTGCCGGATTCGGCAAGAAGATTGATATACTGGGTAAAAGCGTTATCAATAGCTTGCCGAGCACTCTGTTTATGATCTGTGATGAGTGACTGAACCTGCCCGCTGAGCTCGGGATCAGATATTATTTCTATCTGCGCAGAAAGTATTGCTTTTGACACTTTGCTGCTTTCATTTTGCAGCAGGGTCTGCCAGCGTTGCTGAAGGGTGTTTTTAGCATTTTTAAACAGCTTCAGGTGCACCGGCACCATCTCCTCGTCAATATGATCGTGATTAATTACAGGTGTTTTCCGGGTATGCACATAGGCCGTACCAACCACAATACCGGGCGATGCCGGCACGCCTTTTATCACTATTTCATCCCTGCCTGTTTTAGACACGTCACTCATTCTTCTTCTAGCTTAAACCCGTTTTCAATAAGCTCGGTTATAGCTTCCATGGCCGCTTCCTCGTCGGGGCCGTTTACCTCCAGCTCAAGCTCAGCCCCCTGCTCGGCGGCGAGCGTCATCACACCCAAAATACTTTTCCCATTCACCTGATAGCCGTACATGTGAATGTAAAACTCAGATTCAAACTTGCTCGATAATTTCACGAGAGCAGCAGCAGGGCGCGCATGCAACCCTTCGGGATTCACAATTTCAACTTTTTGCTTAATCATAAATATACATCAAATTTAGCGCAGCCATAAACTTTTGCACCTGCATTCTGGCATTATTCTACCCGACCATTGTATTTGAAATATTGCATAAAATGTTTCATTCTTACCCAATCACTGTTAACTTTGGCACAGTTAAAAATTAATAAACGAAACAGATATGTCTGTCACAAAAGAAGATGTAAAATACGTGGCTGATTTGGCGCGGCTGCAATTTACGGATGAAGAAACAGAACAGCTAGCCGGTGAAATGAGTAAAATTCTGGATTACATGGAAACCCTGGAAGAGGTTGACACAGTGATGTAGAGCCGCTTGAGCACGTTATTGAGCTTGAATACCGCTTCCGCGAGATGAAGCCAAAGAACCGCTTTCGCATGAAGATGCCCTGAAAAATGCGCCAGACGCCGATACCGATTATTTCCGTGTGCCGCGCGTCA
>NNSL01000176.1 GCA_003123965.1 Balneolaceae bacterium SMO_bin1 | reverse complement strand
GTCCGTATTGGTAATCCAGCTGATGGGCAAATTCATGATAGATCAAATTATTGCCTCCCCATGGTTTTTTCAGGTCTTTGCGTATGTCATTCCACGAAAGCACGATATTGCCGGGATTCCACGATTCGCCCGATCGCGATTCCCATCCTTCGGTAACCACACCGCCGGTATCAACCTCGTAAACCGGTGCCATGTAATCCTCGGGGTACACCAGTATTGATTTGAGGCTGGGATAATGGGCGGAGGGTTCTTCGATAATTAGCATGCAGGCATGAGCGGCAATCACCAGACGTATTTCAGTAGTTATGGTAAGGCCACCGCATCCTTCAAAAAGCTTTTCGTGCATAAAAATTTTGATACGCTCTTGCAGCTTTTTTTGCCTTGACTTGGTAAGACATCGGTAGATGGGAACCTTATTTTGTAGTACCTGCAACCACTCATCGGAAAATGGCCGGCTGCGAATCCACTGGCGGCGTAGATATTGAATAAGAGGCATATATAGTTTTGGTTGACTATTATACAGAATGAAAAAATACGAATACAGTAAGTAAATATAATGCAGGTACCAAGTTTAGCGGCAGATAGCTTGCTGTGCTTCAATCATACAATTGCTTCGCACATAATCATTATAGATATTTTCTTACTACCTTTACTTATACTTATGAATATTCTGGAGATAGTATAGTGGGGTTGGTGCTGTAGATCTTCATAGCATAAATTACCGCAATTTTCTATCCGGGTTGATAACACAAAAAACCATGTTCTGATATGAATGAGCAATCGGCTGGCGAATCAACACTACAGGAGAAGGTTGAGGAACGCGAATCCACGATCCAGCATAAGTATGGGACCTTCGGCGGTGTTTTTGTGCCTACCTTGCTTACCATTCTGGGAGTGATCCTATTTCTTCGCCAGGGCTGGGTGTTCGGTAACGCCGGGCTGCTCGGCGGATGGCTCATCGTAACGCTGGCCTTTGTTATTGTAAGTTTTACCGCATTATCGATGTCGTGTATTACGACGAATATCCGTATTAAGGCGGGCGGTGCCTATTCTATTATATCGCAATCGTTGGGGCTTGAAGTAGGGGGAAGCGTGGGTGTGCCGCTCTACCTTGCGCAAACCTTTGCCATTACCATGTATATTTTTGGTTTTAGAGAAGGCTGGCTTTACATATTTCCCGGCCACTACGCCATTCTGGTTGATCTTGTAGTATTTGGTATTCTATTTGTGGTAGCGTATATGAGCGCAAAGCTGGCTTTCCGAATTCAGTATATCATTCTTGCGGTAATAATCGGGGCACTGCTTTCGGTGGGTGCCACAGTGTTTACGGGCGGTATGGAGCACAGCATTCAGTGGTGGGGCGAATTTCCCGGCACAGCCGAAGACGGCTTCCAGGGCGTCGGTTTCTGGGTGGTATTTGCAGTGCTATTTCCCGCTGCAACCGGTATAATGGCCGGGGCAAACATGTCTGGAGAGCTCAAAAATCCCAAGAGAAGCATACCGCTGGGCACGCTTTCGGCTATAGTAATCAGCTACCTGATTTATATGGCCTCAGGGTATTGGTTTATGAAAGTGGCGCCGGTAAACGAGCTTGTCAGCAATTATAATGTAATGATTGACTACGCCTTTTGGTCGCCGGCAGTACTTGGCGGGCTGCTGGGTGCTACCTTTTCCTCGGCGCTGGCTTCCATTGTAGGGGCACCGCGTATTCTGCAGGCGCTGGGTGATCACAAGATATTTCCCGGTGGTGATGTTTTTTCGGAGCTGGCAGAAAACGGCGAGCCTCGGAATGCTATTATGCTCACCGGCTTTCTGGTACTGGCTACCCTAATGCTGCGTGACCTCAATACCATTGCTCCGCTCATAACCATGTTTTTCTTAATCACCTACATGATGATCAACCTGGTAGTATTCATCGAGCAGCGCATGGATATGATCAGTTTTCGCCCCACATTTAAGATTCCGAAATTTGTGCCGCTGCTGGGTACAGTGGGCTGCCTTTTTACGATGTTTATTATCAATTCCACATTTGGCCTTATTGCGCTGGGATTCGTGATCATCACCTACCTGTACCTTTCAAACAGAAAACTGGAAGTTCCGTATGGGGATATGCGAAGCGGACTTTTTGTTTCACTGGCAGAATGGGCAGCCAAGCGCGTGTCGGGGCTCCCGGAAAATAATGAGCGGGCATGGAAGGCCAATCTGCTGGTTCCGGTGCGGAGCGGCAGGGAGCTGCGTGGCAGCTTTAGTCTCATCCGAAATTTGGTATATCCCAAGGGCTCAGTAAAGCTGGTAGGGATGTCGGAAGCTGAGGATCATAGCAAGCTCAGCGATTCCCTTATGGATTTCACCCGTTCATTTGGTCAGGAAAATGTATATGCGCGATGGAGCGTAATTGATTCTGAGGATTTTGAGCAGACGGTGTTAAGTTCACTCCAAACACTGCAAGGAACATTTTTCAAACCCAATATTCTGTTTTTACGCTTGCCCTATTACAAGCGCTATGATGATGAGATACTTTCCATTATGAAGCAGGCGCAGCTAAATAATATGGGCATACAGCTTTATGCTGAAGATGCAGTGGCTAAACTGGGGCGTAGTTCAACGATTAATGTGTGGATCCACGAGCAGGGACCCGACTGGGATTTAAGCATGGAACTTGGCAATATGGATCTGGCATTGCTTACGGCCTACAAGTTGAAAATGAACTGGAATGCCCAAATGCGCATAATTACGGTCGTGGAAGAGTCGAGGGTGGATAGAGCGTACCAGTACCTGGAAAATCTGCTTGATCTGGCCCGTCTGTCTGATGCCATTCCACATGTGGAGGTCGGTGATTTTGAAGAAGCCATGAAATATGCTCCACAGGCAGATCTTGACTTACTGGGCTTACCTGATGATCCAGACCTGGACAAGCTTCGTTCGTACGTAGAAAGCACGCAGTCGGCTTGTGTATTTGTGGCCGATTCGGGCAATGAGAATATTCTGGCGTAAAGTGTGCGCAAATTAATTTGCAGGGGCATACACTAGCAGAATATTTCCAGAACA
>NNSL01000206.1 GCA_003123965.1 Balneolaceae bacterium SMO_bin1 | reverse complement strand
TTTTTATGCCATTTCCCTTCAGTGTAACTTTGTACTTTCATTCTGATTTCTTATTGGGTTCTCCCAGCCTGTGGGGATGATTGTCTGATTCCTGTAACTCATTGAACGCATTCTGGAATTCTTTCATCAGCTCCATATACTCTTCCGATTCCTGAACTTGTCCTTCTGCCTTGCGGCTTTTGAGGCTTTCGTTACGAGCCTTCTTTATAAACCTCCAAAACTCAAACTGTACAATATTTCCGCCTTCATCCTTAAGAAATATGTTGCCCTGCTTATCTACACTTATAAAATAAAAGGTTCCTTTCGCAGAACCCGACATAGGATCTACATATTTATGATAATTGGCCATGTTGAAATTGCTTATTCCAAATGCCGACATAATTCCCCAGCAATATATCTCATCTCCTTCTTTCCAGTGCAGAATATCGGGATACCAGGTATGTGGCGGTTTTCCTCTATTATTGGTAAATAATGCCATAATTATTTTTTCTTGGTGCCCCAGGTCTCATATTTTTTTGACTGACTCGTTCTGTCCTCTGGCTCTTCACGTAATGGTTCGCACTCTTTTAAACTTTCATGCAATTCCCCAGGGAGCTGTTGATACAACTTTGTGCCCTCCGTTTTCCATTTAATCATTTCATCGCTGACGTCCTTCACAATTTCCGCAGGATTACCGACCAGCAGCTTCCGTTCCGGAATTTCCATTCCCTCTTTGATAAAGGCAAGGGCACCTACAATGCATTCATCACCTAGCTCCACGCGGTCCATCACTACAGCATTCATGCCCACCAGGCAATTCCGCCCGATGTGCGCCCCGTGTATGATTGCTCCGTGACCGATATGAGCACTTTCTTCAAGCACCACGGTTACTCCCGGAAACATGTGAATTGTACAATTTTCCTGCACGTTGCATCCGTCTTTGATGACGATCTTGCCCCAGTCACCGCGAATGGCCGCGCCGGGTGCAATGTATACATCTTTGCCGATAATCACATTCCCGGTTACCGCCGCCTGTGGGTGCACGTACGCACTCTCATGAACAACTGGTTGATATCCGTCAAATTCGTAAAAGGCCATAGTTGTAAAGTGGCAGAGTAACAAAGTGACAAAGACACTCTGTTACTCTCTTTCTTTGTTACTATTAAACTTTCTCCAAAACTACCGACATACCTTGTCCCACTCCTACACAAAGTGTACAAAGTGCATATTTGGCATTTTCTTTTTCATGCAGTTCTACGGTTGCCGTTTGGAGTAGACGGGCGCCGGTCATGCCTAACGGGTGACCCAGCGCAATGGCGCCACCATTTGGGTTGACGCGCTCATCATCGTCATCAATACCGAGCTCGCGCAATACGGCTAAACTTTGAGCAGCAAAAGCCTCATTCAGTTCGATGACATCCATATCATTGAGCGAAAGGTCGATGCGCTGGAATACTTTTTTTGTGGCATCAACCGGACCCATGCCCATGATGCGCGGCTCTACACCCACCACGGCCGAGGCGACGATACGGGCTTTCGGCTGTAGGTCAAAATCCTTAATGGCCGAATCGCCGGCAACCAGAAGTGCCGCCGAGCCATCGTTCAGGCCGCTGGCATTACCGGGCGTTACGCTGCCGCCTTCGCGGAATACAGCCGGAAGTTTACTTAAAATTTCGGCCGTGGTATCGGGACGAATGAATTCATCTTTTTCAAAAATGAAATCTTCTTGCTTCCGTCGAGGAATGGATACGGGCATTATTTCTTTTCCGAGTCGTCCGTTTTCGGTAGCGTTGGCAGCTTTTTGCTGCGACCACGCCGCAAATTTGTCCTGATCTTCTCGATTCACACCGTATTTCTCTACGATATTTTCAGCTGTTTCGCCCATGCCTTCTGAGCCGTATTGTTCGTCCATTTTAGGATTTACAAATCGCCAGCCGAATGTGGAATCATGCATCTCGTTAGTTCCGGAGTATGGTTTCGAGCCCTTACCGAGCACCATTGGTCCGCGGGTCATGTGTTCCATTCCCCCGGTGATAAATAAGTCGCCTTCGCCAACTTTAATCGACTTATATGCTTGCACAGTGCTGCTCATTCCCGAGGCGCAGAGACGATTTACGGTTTCACCAGGTACCGTAACCGGTAGCCCAGCTAATAATGCGGCCATCCGAGCTACATTCCGGTTATCTTCACCCGCTTGGTTAGCACAGCCGAAAATTACATCCTCAATACGCTCAGGATCAACCGATTGGTTGCGGTTCATTAATTCTTCAATGGTCATGGCTGCGAGATCATCCGCGCGAATGGGTGAGAGCGCCCCACGCAATTTGCCGATTGGCGTTCGAATGGCGTCAATAATATAAGCTTCAGACATAATTCAGTGTAATTTTTTGAATATAAAGTTAATCAATTTCGTCAAAATGCTGCTCATTAGTTCGGTACACGGTACCGCGGAATGTGGCCACTTTTTCGTTAGCTTGATTACTGATAATGACATTGTAAACGCCCATTGTGTTTCCGATGCTTAATTCTTCGGTCTCTGCAGTCAATATATCGCCGGGAGTGACCTTTTTCAGGAATGAAATATTATTTTCCAGCGCCAGTGCAACCCGCCCGTAACTATTGGATGCAAAAGCGAGGGCGCTATCGGCCAGTGAGAAAGCGATACCGCCATGTGCAACCTTGAAACCGTTGGCCATTTCGGGCTTTAATTTCATACTCAGTTTAATATAGCCGGGTTTTATATCAAGTATCTCGATACCCAGCCACTGGCTAAAGGCATCGTCTGCCATCATTTTATCAACGATCTTTACGGCAAGTTCCTGTTTATTCATAGAATGTTTCTTCATTTCGAACCATGCGCTTCAGCAGTGGATTCGGTCGGTAACGATCTTCACGATATTCTGTTTGCAGGGCTGAAATGCGATCGAGCACGTTCGGAAGACCAATTTCATCGGCCCATTTGAGTAAGCCTTTCGGGTAATTTACGCCTTTGGTCATCGCCAAGTCTACATCTTCTATCGTAGCTACGTTCAGGAACACGGCATCGCAGGCTTCATTAATTAACATGGCGACGATAC
>NNSL01000088.1 GCA_003123965.1 Balneolaceae bacterium SMO_bin1 | reverse complement strand
ATATTCTCCAGGTGATGCCCATTGGCAATCAACTGATCCATGTCGTCAAGAATATCATCACCGTCAACCACGGCTACCGTTAAATCTTCGTAGCCTTGCTCCTTCATGGCCTTCAAAATGGCGTCTTTGCAGGCCTCGGGATTGACGCCGCCGGCGTTGCTTACTACTTTGATGCCCTCTTCTGATATTTCGGGCAAAATAGCTTCAATCACCGCTACAAAATCTCGGGCGTAGCCATAATCTGGATTTCGCATTTTCTGCTTCTGCATAATGGACATAGTAACCTCGGCAAGGTAGTCCATCACCAGATAATCGATGGGTCCGTTTTTCACCTGTTTGATGGGAGCATTGGGTAAATCACCCCAAAAGCCCTGCCCCGACGCAATGCGAATCTTATCTTTCACTCGACTGAAATTAGATTAAATTTGTGATCAACAAAGATAAGCTTTGATTGTACCTTTTAAAAATAGGAAATGGATTTTTGCCGATTGTTTTAATAAACAGGCCGCAGTAATTTTTCAATGCAATACTTTCATCATTCAAGCGATCATGGTACTATAAATGAACCAAATTTTAATGGAGTTATTTCACTATGCTTGATGCTATCATCATCGGATCGGGACCCAACGGATTAGCCGCTGCCATTCGGCTGGCACAAGCCGGTCTTTCCGTAAAAGTATTTGAAGCCGCCGATACGGTTGGCGGAGGCACGCGCACCAAAGAACTGACCCTGCCCGGATTTAAGCATGATGTGTGCTCGGCCGTACACCCCATGGCGGCTGGTTCCCCTTTTCTTAAAACACTGCCGCTAGAGCAATACGGTGTAGAATGGATTCAGCCAACCTACCCGCTGGCACACCCCATGGATGATGAAGAAACAGTACTCTTGCATCGCGGCGTGTATGAAACGGCGACCAATCTGGGCCCCGACAGCCAGACTTATCTGGATTTGATGAACCCTTTTATTGAGCGCTGGGATGACCTTGCACCTGAACTTTTGAGCCCCTTAAACAGCCTGCCCAACCACCCGTTATTAATGAGCAAATTCGGTTTTAAGGCTTTGCAGTCGGCACATGGGCTTGCCGAAGCACAGTTTACAACTAACCGTGCCAAGGCGTTGTTTGGCGGTTTAGCGGCCCACAGCATCCTGCCGCTGGATGATATGGCAACCTCGGCCATTGGTTTGGTATTGGGAATTATCGGACATAAAGTAGGCTGGCCGCTGCCCAAAGGCGGGTCAAACATCATCACCCGGGCGCTTGCAAAACATTTTGAATCACTGGGCGGAGAAATTGAAACCAACGCTGAAATTCTAACGCTGCGTGAACTTCCGCAATCAAAAGTTATTCTGTTTGGCAACACACCCAAACAAATACTGAGTATTGCCCGCGGTGAAATACCCGGCTCATATGCGCGCAAATTGCGCAAGTTCAAATACGGGGCCGGCGCATTTAAAATTGACATTGCACTTGACGGGCCCATCCCATGGGAGGATGAGCGCATTAGCAAGGCCGGAACGGTTCACCTAGGTGGCACCCTCCCGGAAATGATAGAAAGTGAAAAACTTATTGGACAGGGCAAGCATCCTGACCGACCCTATGTGTTGCTGACCCAGCAAAGCATGTTTGATGACACCCGCGCTCCGGAGGGCAAGCACACTGTTTGGGCCTACTGCCATGTACCCAATGGCTCCACACGCGACATGACCGAGCCCATTCTGCGTCAAATTGAACGCTTCGCGCCCGGTTTTCGCAATTTAATGCTCGATTATCATACCATGAATACGCGCGGGCTGGAAAGCTATAACGCCAATTACGTGGGCGGTGATATCAACGGCGGCAGACAAGACCTTACACAGATATTTACGCGCCCCGCCGGCCTGCTCGACCCATACCACATTCCGAATACCTCCATGTTTATCTGCTCCTCTTCTACCCCGCCCGGCGGCGGCGTGCACGGCATGTGCGGCTATCATGCCGTCAGAGTCGGCTCTGCATTATTTGAATTCTAAAAAAATAATTTCCTACCCAAACCTTATTTATTCTTGTAATCTATTTTTGCCAGTAGCCTTCCTCCCACTCTCCTTTGCGGAGCCTATTTACCGCCTGATGTGTCTGACGGGTAGTTTCCGGTAATTTGTATTTGGTTAAGCATTTAGAAATTACTTCTTGTGTGTCTTCAAAATCAACTTTGTGGCCCGGGCTCATAAAGATTGGATTTACATGATCTCTGCTACGATAAGCCAAACCGATCTTCTTTCCATTATCTATAATTTGGCTAAATGATCCGCGGGTTTCTCCTAGTTCATTATACTGCCCGGTTAGTATATTTTTTGCACAACCGATGGTGGGCTGATCAGCGACAATCCCAAAATGCGTGGCGATGCCCATGCGCCTCGGGTGAGCTATTCCGTGACCGTCAACAATAACGATGTCCGGTTTGAGCTGAAGTTGTCGCCATGCTTCCATCAGCGCGGGAATTTCACGAAACGCCAGCAAGCCGGGAATGTAGGGAAAGTTAACGCGTACCGACGCCAACGATCGGGCAACCGGTTTTAAGTCAGGCAGCCGCAGCACTACAAAGCCCGCGTGCAGCACATTAGAACCTCGGGCAAACGAGATATCGGCGCCGGCAGCCAAGGTTACATCACCTTGCAAGGACTTGATGCTGATTTGCCCCCGTAGTTTTTCTTGCTGCTTTTTGGCTTTATCCGGAGAAATATAGTAGCCGCTATTGTTAGAGCTCATCGCTAAATGCATTCCATTTTTAAATGTGCTGGCACGTTGTATTTTAACGCATTCTGAAAGGCAATAATTTAAGGCGCTCGATAATCTATGGATAAAAACGAATTTCGTAAGCATGCCCACCGCGTGGTCGACTGGATGGCCGACTATATGGAACAAGTAGAATCTTTCCCCGTGAAACCAAACATTGAACCAGGCGATGTTTTTGAACAGCTTTCTGATGAATCACCCGAAAAACCGGAAGCGTTTGACCAGATTTTTATGGATTTTGAGGAGGTTATTATGCCCGGCATGACCCACTGGGAAAGCCCCAA
>NNSL01000328.1 GCA_003123965.1 Balneolaceae bacterium SMO_bin1 | reverse complement strand
TTTTTCACTATCTCCACTTCTCCATCAACAACCTGGAATAAAAAGTGACACGTAGGTTCGTGGGCCAAAAGCACTATCTGAATGCCATATTTTCCGGCGATTTTACCGCCTTCAAAAAGCACATAACACGCTGGATTATAATGAATTAGCACTACGCATTGTTTTTTAGTATCGTTGAATGAGTAAAAGTAGTTGTTTGAACTGTTCTACCTTTTTAGATCAAATGCGCCGAATCAGCGGGTTGGTATCCCGACATCAAGAAATGGAATCAGCTATGTGACCTTTTACGCAGAAAGTTAACACAAAACCAGTTTTACTATGTCATATTTACTCCGCACTCTTATGGTACTGCTTTCTGCAGGAACCATTCTAACCGCTTGTTCGTCGAATAACTCGTCTAACGCCATACTACAGGAAACAACTGTTGATGGGGCCACAGTTACGGAAATAAATATTGATGCCATTCCGAGTGAAACCGAAGAAATTGGTCTTTCTGAATTTTTTGCGGATTTGGAGGTTATTCGCCTGGAATCAAGTGAAGAGGCACTAGTTATGAATACCACAATAGATTTTACGGATGATTTTTTCTTACTCGGCACGCAAACCTCACAAGCAGCGCGCCTGCTGCGGTTCGATTATGAGGGGAATTACCTGAATACCATTGGAGCTGAGGGTGGCGGACCGGGCGAACACAGAGGTCAAATGATTACTACCCTTAAGTATTACCAAGCTGATAATACTGTTTTGGTTGATTGGGGTGGATTAGAAAGAAGCCAGCTCTTTCAACCTGACGGGACGCATCTTCAAGATATTGAAATACCCGTGCAGCTTCTGGGAAATATAAACCGCTGGGATGAAGATGAATGGTTTTCATACGGAAATAGTACCGGCCGGCCACTGCATCCGAGCGATTCAGTTAAAATGGTGTTCTATGCAACGGATGGTACTATCACCAAGCAGATTGACAGATCCAACTACCCGCCCGATAATACAACCGATTATACCCCTTCCGGTCAGCCTTCGCTGTTCACTTTTCAAGGCACGCCAAAAATATATTTCCCAGGCGATCATACGATTTACCGCATCGAGAATAAAGAGCTTGTCCCGGATGTCATCATTCAACCGGGCGAAAACATCATGCCTTTTAATGAGCTCACATCACCCGACAATATTGTTGGTTCTTACGATTTAGAAATTCTGTCAGAAACGGAACGAAACTGGTTTATCAAAAAACGGATTTACACAGAAGCAGATTTTAAAGAGTTCGAAAACCGACCGGGACAATGGGGCGGGCGGTTTGATACACGAGAAGAATTGATTGTAATTGATAAACAAACTAATAAAGGCCGAACGTATACCTTCACCGATGATATGCTGCAGATGTTTCCTGAGCAGCTTAGCGAAAATATACCCCCGTGGGAGGAAGGAGTGGGCGCATACGCAGCATTAAGCCCGGATATATACTTGAAAATGAAAAAAGCGTCTGAAAATTCAGACCAAATTTCGCCGGAAGTAACACAAGAGCTCGAAAAGCTTGAAGGTATAACAATGGATGACAATTACATCATTTTCAAATTCAACTTTAAAGATGAAATTGTGATTGAATGAATCTTAAGAGATATTGAATTTTCCATATTCAGGGCTAATAATTTCAATACTATTTATTGAAATGAAAAACTGCTGCCTACTTAGTGAGATTTTTTAATTCAGCGCTGCTCTTGCTCCACCACTTCAAACTCCACTTCCCGGTAGGCTTCATTGCCGCTGTTACTATCGATAGCCCGCACCCGCAACACGTATCGCCCGGGCTGCAGATCGGCCACCTGAATTTCAATATCCTCCCGGAACTGCGGCTTATTATTTTCAAAATTGAGGGTGATGCTCAGCTGATCTTTGCGCTCGTTGGTCCAGCCCAGAAAGTTAACGGGACGAATCTCATAATTGAGCCGAAATCCGTACAGCCGTTGGGGCCTTCCTGCATGTGATAGGTCTCCACGTGTAAGGCCAAGGGCTGCCCATGCGGGATCTGCTTTTCGTGGGCCACCGTGAACGGCACCAGTCCGCCGGGGCGGGAGCCCATGCCCCAGCCAAGAATTAATTCGCCCAATTGCAGTTTGTTCGGCGTCACGTCCATCGGTTCGGGTTGATCGGTGATGAGCGTGCCGACGCCCCGCACTGGCTTGGGGAACGGCATGTCGGCCTCGGGGCGGTTCTTGGCGATTATGGACTGCGTGTTGGGATGCGTGTTGCGCAGCTCGGCATAAAATCGCTGGGAAAGCCCAGGCCTGTAGGGAATCACAAAACCAGAAGGACTTGGCGTGTTAATGTCATCGCCATTCAGCCGAAGCAGTGCTTGGTGGCGCTCCCCGCCGAGTATTTGGCCCGCCTCAACCATTAAATCAACGCCGTGAATTAATTGATAAGAATCAAAAGCCTGAGCTACTTTTACCGAATCGGGGGCATCGCCTGCGGTCATTACCTGCTGATTAACGGCAAGGTCCTCAACGAAGGCGCGCTGCGGGCGGCTGATCAAAAACGTGGCAAACACGGGCTGGTTCTGTTCGTTGAGCAGTGCGTATTGGTGGGTTTCTAGCGTGATAGATGGAAAATCTTTGGCAATGGTCGAAAACTCTTCGGGGGCCTCCGCACGAATCACCGCCTTTTCATGGTAATGACGCTTGCTGATAAAGCTGTCCGTAATGTTTGCCGAAATCACTGGATGGACTATCAACCTTTTCCCATTGCAGCGCCATACTTCGAAATATGTTCGAAAAGTAGTAATCCTTGGTGGATAACTGCCGGTAGTAAGCCCATTGTAAAACCATGCCGGGGTTTACCAGACCATCTTCTATATTGCCAGATCGTAGATTTACACGGGCATAACGCTGCGACATTGTAAATGCACCATCCGGAATTAAATCTTCAATAACTTGCAGCTCCTTATAACCACCTGCTGAAGTTCCGAAAAGTCAAAACTAGATTTTCTTTTAGTGAATTGACTTCATCCATATATACCCAAACTTCGACTTCCGGGGCTTGATGGATTTGCATTGCTGCCTGAGC
>NNSL01000371.1 GCA_003123965.1 Balneolaceae bacterium SMO_bin1 | reverse complement strand
GATAGTGGATCCGGCGTTATTTTCCGCGCTGACAGTCAGTACGTATTTCAGCAGAATAAACTTGTGCAGCAGACCCCGCGCGTTCATGATCTGCTGGTGCTGGGCTTTGATGTGTATGGTGAAGCCCCGGAAAAGACTATCGCCAAGTTAGAAAGGCGTGGATTTGACTTGAGTAAATCGTATGAAACAGAATGGCAGGGGCGAACAGTGTATGTAGTGGGGGCTTCCGACGAAAATGAAAACACCAATCAATTCTGGATTGATAAGGAACGGCTCTATTTTGTGCGCCTGCTTCGCACGGGACAAGGGGGCACAATACAAGAGACGCAATTCAATAACTACGAACAGGTAGACGGCGGATGGGTGGCACCTGTGGTACTGTTTTACAGTGATGGACAGATGACTTTAAAAGAGATATACAGCAATATAGAATCACATAACCAGCTATCAGCATCAATTTTTGATTTAGAAAACTTTCGGCAGGCCACCTGGTAAGTATCTAGCGATAGCTTTTCTCCAACAGGGTTGATTCAATATTTCGGTGGCTCAGCTGTTCCAGGCGCGTTTGCAGTGCCTCTTTGTGTTGAACCGGGCAGCCAAGCAACAGCGTCACCGCTTCGGCATATTTTGAATTGATTTCTGATAATTCAAACTGGTGCATCAGCTGTTCAATGGTATTTTGTTCGGCGTAAGGGTAGTTGATTTTTACTTTCCATATAAGTTCAATAGGGGTCAGCTGGGCACGCTGCAGGCATTTACGTGCCGCACCTCCGTATGCTTCAATCAGTCCCGATTTCCCTAAGTTTGTACCGCCATAATAACGGACAACCACAATTGCCGCATTTATCACTTCATACGATTTCAATTGATTGAGAATTGGCAAGCCTGCGGTACCACTCGGTTCACCGTCATCTTGGGCAAATTCTTGAACTTGTGCAGCATTCAGCCGCCAGGCATAACAGTGGTGTGTGGCATCAGGATAAGTGTTTTTAAGTTGCTCAAGCTCCGTTTCAAACTCGGTTTTTGAATCAACCGGGAACAAGAAACCAATAAACTTTGACCCCTTCTCTCGAAATGAGCATTCCGTTTTACTTGCTGGTTGTTTCACTAAATCAAATATTTGATTTTATCTTTTACGGATCTAGTTAATAATCGGGGATTGTGTATGTTCGCAGGAGACAATTTAGACCTTTTCTGAATAAGGCGTAAACGGTAATTAGTATTCTTTACCCTTGCCTTTTTAAGGAAATCACCTCATTTTCAGCACGGAACGAGTTATAGGTTCAGCACGTTGTTATTACAGATTTTTGTACAACACATCAAACCACTTATATATAATGCCATCATTCACTAAAGCCCTTAAGTCGCAGGTAGGCCGCAAAATTCTGACAGGCATTACCGGCGTTGGCTTAATCATTTTCACAATATTCCATTTAGCCGGAAACTTATCGCTATTTGGCGAAGCATCGGCATTCAATGAGTACACCTACTTTTTAGAAAATCTGGGTTGGCTTCTATATCTGCTTGAGGCCGGCTTGGCTATATGTTTTCTGCTGCATGCGTATGTCGGAATTTCCATCTGGTGGAATCGGCGAAAAAAGCGCCCTGAAGGTTATGAGAAATATCAAACGAAAGGTGGTCCCAGCCATAATACTTGGGCTTCCAGAAGCATGGCGCTTACCGGCACGGTGTTGTTGATTTTTCTGGTGATTCACCTTGCCAATTTCAAATTTGGTGATACTTCCATGGTGCAGTTACCCAATGGTGAAATGGGGCGTGATTTGAAAGCGCTTGTGATCGATAAATTTCAAAATCCGCTTTATGCCTTTGGCTATACGTTTGTGATGATTCTGCTGGGCTTTCACCTTAAGCACGGTTTTTGGAGCGCTTTTACTTCACTAACAATGAAGCACAAAAAATACTCTAGTGTAATTTACGGAGTAGGCATTGTAGTAGCCTTGCTGCTTGCAGTCGGCTTCCTGTTTATTCCACTGTATATTTACTTTGCCGGTGCAGATGGCGGTGCGCTCATTACGCCCTAAAAATTTTTCGAAGCAAGCATGATCGATAGCTTGAACAACTTTTATCAATACACAGCTTTATGATAAACTTAGATTCCAAAGTGCCCGACGGTCCGCTTTCTGAAAAGTGGGAGAAACATCTTAATGACATTAAGCTTGTAGCCCCAAACAATAAGCGCAAGCACGATATTATTGTAGTAGGAACAGGCTTAGCCGGCGGGTCTGCTGCAGCCAGTTTGCCGAACTGGGCTATAATGTAACTAGTTTCTGTATTCAGGATTCAGCCCGCCGAGCGCACAGTATCGCCGCGCAGGGTGGTATCAACGCTGCAAAAAACTATCCAAACGATGGTGACACCATTTGGCGCCTGTTTTATGATACTATTAAAGGAGGCGATTATCGCTCGCGTGAATCGAATACCTATCGGCTTGCACAAATTTCCAATGAAATTATTGACCAAGCTGTAGCGCAGGGCGTGCCTTTTGCGCGTGAGTACGGCGGCTTGCTTGCCAACCGTTCATTTGGCGGTGCACAAGTTTCAAGAACGTTTTACGCCCGTGGTCAAACAGGGCAGCAATTGCTGCTGGGTGCTTACCAGGCAATGATGCGCCAGGTAAGTGACGGTAAGATTGATCTGCAAACCCGCCACGAAATGCTTGACCTTGTGGTAGTTGACGGCAAGGCACGCGGAATCATTACGCGAGATTTAGTTTCCGGTGAAATTAAGCGCTGGATGGCCGATGCTGTAGTACTAGCCACCGGCGGTTACGGCAACGTGTTTTACCTTTCCACCAACGCAAAAAATTCGAATGTAACGGCGGCCTGGCGCTGCCACAAGCGCGGAGCCGGTTTTGCCAATCCGTGCTACGTTCAAATTCACCCCACGTGTATCCCGGTATCGGGCGATTACCAGTCGAAATTGACTCTGATGAGTGAGAGTCTGCGAAACGACGGCCGCGTTTGGGTGCCAGAGGACAAAGAGGATGATCGTCATCCGAACGATATACCCGACGATGAACGCTACTACTATCTTGAAGAAAAGTATCCTGCTTTTGGG
>NNSL01000077.1 GCA_003123965.1 Balneolaceae bacterium SMO_bin1 | reverse complement strand
ACCGCCGGCTACCCCGATATTGAGTCAACCGTAGATTTGATTCTCGGGATGGAAACCAATGGCGCTGATTTAATTGAGCTTGGAATGCCGTTTAGTGATCCGCTAGCCGATGGGCCCACCATACAATACTCCAGCAATCAGGCTATATCGAACGGAGTAACCATGCAGCACATTTTTAACATGGTGAGCGAGGTGCGCAAAGAGTCGGACATCCCCATTATTTTGATGGGCTACCTGAACCCGGTTATGCGATTTGGCATTGAATCTTTCTGCAAGCAGGCCAGTGATGCCGGCGTGGATGGATTGATCATCCCGGATTTACCCCCCGAGGAGAGCGCACTGGTTGAAGAACACAGCCAACCCAATGATTTCGCATTAGTTTATTTGGTCGCTCCCAACACTTCAGATGAACGCATGCAGCTCATCGATTCAAAGTCGCAGGGTTTTGTATATTGCGTTTCGGTCACCGGGGTAACCGGGGCTCGCGAAGGGGATGAAATATCGCGCTCGGTGAACCGTTTTATTGAACGTGTGCAAACCAATGTGACCAAAAACCCAAAAATGATCGGTTTTGGAATAAAATCACATGAAGATGCTCAGAAAATAGCCCAACATGCGGATGGTTTCATCGTTGGCAGTGCTTTAATAAACACCATTCGAAAACATTACCCAGAACCGGGTTGGAAAGAAAAGGTGTTTGATTTTGTTAAGCGCCTGAAGTATGGTAAAGAATAAATTTAACGAACTAATTACTATGAAACGGACTATCTATTTACTAGCAGCCATCACTTTTACAGCTTTTCTTGCAAACTGTGGGGGCGACTACCGCCCGCAGGCAACTGGTGGCTTTGGTGAAGCCGTGGTGATAATGGATTCCACGCAGTTTGAAAGCGAAACTGCACAGGCTATTCGAGAAGTGTATGGGCAGGGCATACAAACCATGCCGCAGTGGGAGCCAATGATGGATTTACGCTTTCAGGATTTTAGTACGAATGATGAGCTCGAAAGACTCCGAAAAAATAAAAATATCATAATTGCGGCTCCAATTGATGATTCTACTAATACGGCTGAATTCGTGCGCGCGCTGCTCAGTGCAGAAGTAGAAGAGCAGGTGAAACAGGGTAACGCTTTTGCGTTTCCGCTACAAAATCAATGGTACAAAAATCAATGGTCGATAATTCTTACTGCACCCAATGATTCTGTTTTAGCTCGCAACATACGCCAGTCAAAAGAAACACTGGCCAACCAAATTATGGAGAAGGAATTTCAACGCTGGACCGCCGAGATTTATGCCGCTGCTGAACAAACCGATATATCCGACAGCTTGTGGACCAACCATGGCTGGATGATGCGCGTGCAGCACGATTGGCGCCCCAACGTTGATACGACGTTCACGGAAAATGGGCTTGAGAACAACTTTATAACAATGCGCCGGAACTTGCCCGACAATCAGCGGTGGTTTTGGGCATGGTGGATTAATGATGCCCCTCCGCAGGATTCCCTTTCAGCTCAGTGGATCAACGCCAAACGTGATTCGTTGATGGAGCGATTTATCCGTGGTACGCGCGACAGCTCGTACGTAACCACCGATTATGAGCACCATCCCGTAAATACCGATACGCTTTCGCTTGACGGCCGCCCCGCTTATGAAACGCGTGGCGTATGGCGCATGACCCAAGATGCAATGGCTGGTCCATTTGTTAATATGACGATTTATGATGAGTTGAATGACCGACTTTTCATGCTCGAGTTTGGACAGTTTGCCCCAAAATATGACAAGCGTCGGTTTGTGCGCCAGTTCCAAGCCATGCTGCGAACATTTGAAAGCGATTCTTCATGGAGCCAGAATCAACAACAGCAAATGACGGTTGGCGGTGAATGAAAATCAAGATTTCATCGAGGATGGCCTAAACGAGAGAAGGAGCAATCACCAATTTCGCTCGCTTTCTGCGGTATATCCTTCTGGAAACGACATGAAAGTCAAACGGGATGGTAAATCCTTCATTGACTTCTGCTCCAATGATTACTTAGGGTTGGCAATGAATGCCAAGGTAAAAGAACGCGCTGCAGAATACGCGAAAAAGTACGGAGCGGGTTCTACGGCCTCACGTTTAATTAGTGGTACCAGAACCATTCACACCCAACTCGAAAATGATTTGGCTGGAGCACTGGGTCGCGAGGCGGCGTTGCTATTCAATACCGGCTTCCAGGCAAACAGTTCACTACTCGGCAGCCTCACCGATCGTCATTCACTCATCATTGCCGATAAGCTTTCGCATAATAGTTTATTGCAGGGGGCACTATCCAGCAGGGCAGAGTTCCATCGATTTCGTCATAATGATGTGGGCCACCTTGAGCAGTTGCTTCAGAAAGCTTCAGAAGAGAATTATAGCCGCACTTGGATCGTCACCGAAACAATATTCAGCATGGACGGTGATCGTTGTCCGCTGGATGCAATTGCAAGCTTGGCAACAAAGTTCGGGGCCCGACTTTTTGTAGATGATGCTCATGCCGTTGGCGTGTGGGGTCCAAAAGGTATGGGGTTGGCCAGCAATCGCAAAAATATTGATATTTTGCTGGGGACCTGTGGCAAAGCGTTTGGCAGTTTTGGCGCCTATGTAGCCTGCAGCACAAAGATGAAGGATTTTTTAATCAACTTTTGCCCCGGTTTTATTTACACCACGGCACCACCACCCGCTGTAGTAGGGGCCACTCATGCTGCACTGGAGCTTATCCCACAGCTGGAACACGAGCGACAAATATTTCATAAGCGAATTGCAGATTTTCGTAATCGGCTGCAGCAGCTTGGATTTAAAACCGGCAGATCAGAATCACAAATTGTACCTATAATAATTGGTGATGAACAAAAAACGCTTGATTTAGCTTCATCGCTCCAGGAGGCAGGAATTCTTGCTACGGCCATACGTCCCCCCACAGTGCCTGAAAAAAGTTCACGTATTCGTATCACTCTTTCATCTAAGCACACAGTGCAACAAATTGATCATCTCATTAATGCATTAGACAATTGGCTACATGAACAAGGTTGAGATAATAGCATATCACGGCTGGGGATTTGATCGATCTGTTTGGTCGGGGATGTCAGCTTTGACAGGTGAAAACCAAGAATGG
>NNSL01000066.1 GCA_003123965.1 Balneolaceae bacterium SMO_bin1 | reverse complement strand
GCACTGTGAGCTGGCACCGTGCGAGCAGGTTTGCCCGGTAGCAGCTACCACGCACAGCGATGACGGCATGAACCAAATGACCTACAACCGCTGTATTGGAACGCGGTATTGCGCCAACAACTGCCCGTACTAAAGTCCGGCGCTTTAACTTCTTTAATTATGCTGAAGAATATTTAACCGATGGAAGCGAGCCTGCAAGTTATTCAAATGGCCATGAACCCAGATGTAACCGATTCGTTTCCGCGGGGTGATGGAAAAATGCACCTTCTGTGTGCAGCGTGTAAATCGTGCAAAAATTCAGACGCAACTCGAAACTGACGGATCAATGAAGCCTGAAGACGGCACCGTTGAAACGGCATGCCAGCAGGCATGTCCTTCCGATGCCATTTACTTCGGCGACCTCACCGATCCGGACAGTAAAGTAAGCCGCACCAAGCGCAACAACCGAAATTACTTGCTGCTTGAAGAGCTTAACACGCGTCCCCGCACTTCTTACATGGCTAAAATTACGAATCCGAACCCCGCGTTGGCTTAACTTTCAACTATAGACGAAATGAGCACAGACTATCAATACGTCCCGGAGCCTAAACTTGTAAAGGGCGATCATTCCTTTGGGAGTATTACAGATTTAATAGTTAAAACACCGCTGACCAGCACCCCCAAGTTGTGGTACCTGGCTTTTGCAGTAGCAAACATGCTGCTGATTGTACTTTTGACATCCATTGCCTACTTAATATGGGAAGGAACTGGTATTTGGGGACTTAACAACCCCGCTGGGTGGGGCTGGGCTATTATCAACTTTGTTTGGTGGGTTGGTATTGGCCATGCCGGGACTTTAATATCAGCCATTCTTTTTCTCTTTCGCCAAGGTTGGCGGACGGCTATTAACCGCTTTGCGGAGGCAATGACTATTTTCGCAGTTATGTGTGCCGGTATTTTCCCGGCTATTCACGTAGGCCGTATCTGGGTGATTTACTGGGTGTTCCCCGTTCCTAACTCCATGGCGGCCTGGCCTAATTTCAGTAGTCCGCTGCTTTGGGACGTATTTGCGGTAAGCACCTACTTTACGGTATCACTCCTCTTCTGGTACGTAGGCTTGGTACCTGACTTTGCCACCTTGCGCGATAAAGCCAAGAGTAAACTGGCAAAAATGAGCTATGGAATTGCAGCACTTGGCTGGACCGGCAGCTTTCGCAACTGGTGGCACTACGAAAAAGCGTATATGATTCTGGCCGGACTGGCTACTCCCCTTGTACTTTCAGTTCACACCATTGTATCGTTCGACTTTGCCGTTTCCATGATTCCGGGCTGGCACAGCACCATTTTCCCGCCCTACTTTGTTGCAGGGGCAATTTATTCGGGTTTTGCCATGGTGCTAACCCTCATGATTATTGCCCGCAAAATTTACGGGCTCGAAGACATTATGAATATCGACATCATGGAGAAAATGAATCTCGTGATGATGGTAACCGGTAATCTGGTTGCATTTGCTTATCTCTGTGAAGGATTTATTGCGTGGTACAGTGGGTATATTTATGAGCAAGCTATTTTCTGGCTCTATGTAGTAGGCCCGTACGCCTGGGGTTTCTGGATCTTAATGTTCTGTAACGTGGTTACACCTCAGTTCTTATGGTCAAAAAGTATTCGACGTAATGTTACGGCAACATTTATCATTTCAATCATCGTAAATATTGGTATGTGGTTTGAGCGATTCATGATTTCTGTTGCATCAATTGCCACTGATTTCTTGCCTGCAAACTGGGATTATTATTCTCCCACACTTTGGGACATTCTCACATACGTCGGCACTTTTGGGCTGTTCTTCACCTTCTTCCTTCTATTTCTGCGCTTCCTTCCTATGGTAGCCATTGCAGAGGTTAAAGGTGTAATGCCGCAAGCCGACCCACATAATTACGATGAAGAGACAAACGAATTTATCGAAGCTAAAGCTGATCCGGCTTTGGCTCAACAGCAAAAAGTTCGTGAAAAGAATTAACAGATATGGAATCAAGCAACAATAACATATACGGCATATTAGCTGAGTTTCGTAATCCCAAAGAACTGGTTGATGCAGCTGAGAAAATAAAAGAAGCCGGTTATAACGATTTCGACACCTACGCGCCTTTTCCCATTCACGGAATGGAAAAAGCGATGGGCATCAAAGAATCACCCCTCGGCTGGATTGTACTTGCCGGCGGTCTGGTGGGTTGCCTTGGCGCCCTTGCCCTAATGATATGGGTAATGGTATATGAATACCCCATGAACATAAGTGGTAAGCCTTACTTTAATTTACCGGTTTTAATACCTATTACATTTGAGTTAACTGTACTTTTATCGGCTTTTGCAGCCACTTTTGGCATGTTTGCACTTAACAAATTGCCAAAGTTGCACAATCCGCTGTTTAACGTAGAGCGGTTCGAAAAAGCCTCGGATGATGGCTTCTTTATTTGCGTTGAAGCAACAGATAACCTCTTTGCCGAAGATTCGGTATCAAAGCTGTTTACCGATGCCGGCGCAACCCATATTGAGAAGGTATATCATTCGAATTAATTTACCGCATAATTTCAGTTTGTTGAACACCCATGAATGCATCTAGATACTTAAAAATAGCAACGGTAATTGCAGCCGTGTTTCTGTCAGCTTGCCGAGGGCAAACCATGGAGACGCCCCCTATTCATCCTAACATGAATATGGATCAGCAGGACAGAGTTGAAGCACAAGAACGGGTAGAGTTTTTTACCGACAACCGGGCAATGCGTCAACCGGTGGAAGGAACTGTATCTCGCGGTGGACTAAAGCAGGATGATGCCAAATTTCAAGGCATCAACGAAGACAGCTCGTTTGTAGAAAATAATCCCTACGAAATAACAAAGGAATTCTTACTGCGCGGCCAAAACCAATACGAGATTTACTGTACTGCTTGCCACGGAATTACCGGAGATGGGCAGGGTATTGTTGCAACAGGAAATTACGGGCTTGTATCACCGCCTACCTTTCATCAGGAACGGCTTCGCACCCAGGCAGACGGGTATTTGTATTCCGTGATTAAAAACGGTATTCGTACCCATGCGCCCCTATGCTCATCAAATACAAGTTGAAGATCGATGGGCCCATTAGTTGCTTATGTGCGGGCGCTG
>NNSL01000333.1 GCA_003123965.1 Balneolaceae bacterium SMO_bin1 | reverse complement strand
CATTGAATCGAATAAAGAAAAATTCAAAGATGAACTTTTTGAACTGCTGCGGATTCCCAGCATCAGCACCGATTCCAGCCATAAGGACGATGTGCGCGATGCGGCCGATTTCTTGCAATCGCAGCTCGAAAGTTTGGATTTAGACCGGGCGGAGATTTTTGAAACCGACGGCAACCCCATCGTGTATGCCGAATATATTACGGATGAGTCCAAGCCAACAGTGCTCGTCTATGGTCATTATGATGTACAGCCACCCGATCCCCGCGAATTGTGGGATTCGCCGCCCTTTGAACCAACAATCCGCCATGGCGATATTTATGCCCGCGGCGCCAGCGACGACAAGGGACAGTCCTACACACACGTTAAATCGCTGGAAGCCTACCGAAAAACGGGCACAGATTTCCCGGTGAACATCAAATACATTTTTGAAGGAGAAGAGGAAATTGGATCACCGCACCTTGTTCCCTTCATCAAAGAACATAAAGAATTGCTGGCGTGCGATATGGTGCTGATTTCGGATACGGCCATGTTTGCCGAAGATACGCCTTCCATCACCTATGGACTACGCGGGCTGGCCTATATGGAAATTGAAGTAACCGGCCCCAATCGCGATCTGCATTCCGGAGTATACGGCGGTGCGGTGAAGAATCCTGCCAATGCACTGTGTGAGATCATCGCCAAGCTCAAAAATGAAGATGGGGAAGTACAAATTGACGGCTTTTATGATGACGTAGTAGGGATGACCGAAGAAGATCGTGAAGCTTACAAAAAACTCCCTTTTGATTTGGAGGAGTACAAAGAAAAGCTGGGCCTGAAAGATGTACACGGCGAAAAGGGCTACTCTACGCTGGAACGCGCAACGGCACGCCCAACGCTGGACGTTAATGGCCTGTGGAGCGGCTATCAGGGCGAAGGCGCTAAAACGGTGCTGCCATCAAAAGCTGGCGCCAAAGTGAGCATGCGCTTGGTGCCCAATCAAGATCCTAAGAAAATTGCCCAGCTCTTTAAACAGCACGTAGAATCGCTTGCGCCCGAGAGTGTCACCGTCAACGTCAGCGAGCACCATGGCGGCCACCCGGCTGGCACCGATCTCTCATTTTATGGACTAAAAGCAGCCGGCAAAGCTTTTGAAAAAGTTTACGGCAAAGAACCGCTTTTTAGCCGCGAGGGTGGTTCCATTCCCATTGTAGCCGATTTTGAAAAAGTGTTGGGCGCCCAATCTATTTTAATGGGCTTTGGCCTAAATAGTGATGCAATTCATTCTCCGAATGAAAAATTTGCGCTAAAAGACTTCTACCGTGGCATTGAAACCTCGGCCAAATTCTTTGAACTGCTGCCAGACTATCAATAAAATAAGCTGCGCCGGGTCTGGCAGGTTACCACATAATTATATCCCTGAGGGTAATCAACTATGAAAAAAACCATTCTCCTTTCCTCATTAATACTGCTAGTGAGCGCTTTAACGGCGTATGCCCAAGATAATGATGAAAAAGCCGGAAACCCCGTACTGGATGGTTGGTATGCTGATCCCGAGGGCGCGGTATTTGGAGATCAATATTGGATATTTCCCACCTATTCGGCACCGTATGACGAACAGGTTTTCATGGATTCGTTTTCGTCTCCAGATTTGGTTAACTGGACGAAACATGAACGCATTATTGATACGGCTGCCGTAGCATGGGCCGACAGTGCCATGTGGGCGCCGTCCATCATCAAAAAGATGGTAAATACTTTCTCTTTTTGCTGCTAATGATATACAAAATGATCAACAAACCGGCGGTATCGGTATTGGCGTTTCTGATAAGCCGGGCGGACCTTATAAAGATTATTTGGGCGAACCACTACTGAGTAAATTCCACAACGGTGCTCAGCCAATTGATCAATTTGTGTTCCAGGATACAGATGGACAGTACTATATGATTTACGGCGGATGGGGACACTGCAATATTGTTAAGTTGAAAGATGATTTTACCGGATTTGAACCGTATGATGACGGAACAGTATTCAAAGAAATCACCCCCGAAGGTTATGTAGAAGGTTCCTTTATGTTTATAAGAAATGGTAAATATTATTTCATGTGGTCAGAAGGGGGTTGGGGCGGCCCCAATTACCAAGTGGCCTATGCCATGGCCGATTCTCCTTTTGGGCCATTCAATCGAATCGGAGTAGTACTGCAGCAAGACTCATCGGTTGCAACCGGTGCAGGCCATCATTCACTAATCAAAGTGCCCCAAGAAGATGAGTGGTACATTGTATACCACCGGCGACCGCTGGGCGAAACCGACCCCAATCACCGCGTTACAAGTATTGATAAGCTTACCTTTGATGAAAATGGCCACATTGAACCTGTGACCATTACATTTGAGGGCGTTAAAAAGCGCCCGCTGAAAAATCAATAGTTGGCTGCCAATCTAGAGGCACTTAATTTTACCCAATCAACTCAGCCCAGCCGGGTCGGAAATCGCTGCGCTGCTCAAGCCATGCATTAGCTTCCTCGTGATTGCTGACCCGCATATTTTCGGCATCCCACTCCAGTCTTTTTTTGCTGTCGCTGAACCGGATGGCCATATTCCCTAACAACATGGTTTCAGTAAGGCGCGATGCATAATCAAAGCTTGAACTTGTTTCACCTTCTCCTTTGCAGGCCGCCACCCATTCTTCATGTATTCCGGGTGAAGGCTCGAAGGTCTGTTTGGGCTCACTCACCTGTTCACCATACGTTTCCGGAATAAAGCGTGGATTTCGTCCATAAATATCAGCCATCAATTTGCCTTTACTACCGTGGAAAATCATGCCGCCGCCGTCGGCGCCCATTTGTCGGCCGTTTTCCAGAATGTCGGGTCGTGCGGGCATTAAGCCGCCATCATACCAGTTAAGCGTTACAGCACCACGATTTCCGCTGGCCGGGAAATAGTAATGCACGGCTGAGGCTGTAGGAAAAGCTTCAGTATTTAGTGGCGTAGTGCTGGCATTTACTGTTTCGGGCATATCAAGCTCAAGGGCCCAGTAGGGTTGATCCATAATATGAGCCCCCATATCACCCAGCGCGCCAGATCCAAAATCCCAGCGCCCACGCCATGCGAATGGGGCATAAACGGGATGGTACGGACGAAACGGGGATGGCCCAATCCACAAATCCCAGTGCA
>NNSL01000230.1 GCA_003123965.1 Balneolaceae bacterium SMO_bin1 | reverse complement strand
CTACTTTCTTAGCTGTTTCCGGAAAGTGGCGTTCAAACAAGAGAATATTATGTAACATGGTGGCCTCCTAATTTGAGTTAGATAGCCCATATTACGGTACGGGGAAGCAGTTAGTTGCAGATTTAAAGTTTAAGAGTTCTGTCCAGTGATCACGCATGCTCGTAATAGCCAATATTCGAGGTGGGCAGCTGGCTGTAAAGGGCACTGCGAAAGGTTTTGGGCGACCCAATTTTGTTGAGTTTTCGCGTTTTTATACTCGACCCGAAAATAAAAATGGTGCCACCTTTAATCATCGTATCAAAAAATTGAGCGGCGGATAAGCACCTCTTCAATATTGTAATGAGGGATGGATTCTGAGCGGACATAAAATAGTCCTTTTTTTATGATCAACCGACGGTCAGTAATAACATATTCGTAATAAAAATATCGGATGATCCCGTAAGCCAGTAGTGCCAGCCCGGGAATGAGCAGCCACAGGTCAATCAGCCCGCAAAGTAATACGGGAACAGAGGATAAAACCTGGTACAGATGGGTGTGAGTGCGAAAAACAACTTCTTCATTTTCCACCAACTCGTCTTCGAGCCAGCTCATGGTTCTGCTTTTTTGCGTTATAACCTTGGGGAAGTTTACTCTTCAACTTCAGCCTGAATTTCTTTGAGTTTGCCCAGCGCGCGATCTTTGAGATTAGCAAACACCTCGCTGGAAATGTCGCCGGCCGTATATTTCAAGTGCAGCCAAATTACATACGTGCCCATTACATCTTCGTGGCAGTAATGTTCAATTTCTTGCAGCTCGCCGCGTTCATACATGGCTAACACCTGATTGCCGCCGCCCGTTTGTTTTACTGGTATACCAATGAGTTGCCCGAGGTGATCGAGTTTGGGCCAGGAGCTCGCGCCGTAATTACTGAACTCATCCACTAAATCCACATTGTGGCTGCTGTACCGGTACTGAATATCGTAGTGGCTGAGCCGGCGCGGCATCTGCAGTCCGTGCTTTAGCGCACGATAGGTGATGACCGGCAAGTCAAAGCCGCGTCCGTTATGATGAATGAGTCCAAAATCTTTATAGGTGTTTAAAGCGTCAAATAGTGATTTGAGACCCTCAACTTCATCAGTCCCGTGCCACGATTTCTTTTGCTTTGGCATGCCGTTGTTCTCAATCCAGAGGCCCACCCACGAAACCACGCGGTGATACATGGGCGGGAGGAAGCCCGATTTGTTGCGGGCCAGTTCCTCGCTGGCTACCTCCAGCACATCATCATCGGAGGCGTCGGGCATGGCCAGAATTTCACGAATAAAATCAAAATCGGGGATCGTCTCAATATCGAATACAAAAAACATAGTTAGTCTGTTAATTCGCCGGCTATATTGGTTTGAATGCGTTGTTTAAGCTCGCTTTTCGATGAGCAGCTTTCCAGAAGATACATGATTTTGGTGAGTGTTGCCTCGGTGGTCATATCACCCGCGCCGATAGCGCCGAGTTCGGCCGCCTTGCGCCCGCTTTCATACTTGGAGAGGTCTACCGCATCATAAGGCGCTTGCGATGTGATCACGAGCACAATGTCTTCAGCAATGCAGCGCTTTAAAAATGGAAGCAGGCTGTAGGTGCCCGAAAGTGGAAAGTTACCGCTGCCGAAAGCCTCAATTACCAACACTTCAATTCCGGATAGATCCAGGCGATTGAGCATTTGCGGTGAAAGCCCCGGATAAATTTTCAGCACAAAAACTTCGTCCCGAAAATCCGAAAAGCATTGAAGGGGACCCGATGAGTTCGATTGTTCGGTTACTCGATTCTTAATCTCGATGTTCAACCCAATTTCGGCAAGGGGCGGAAAGTTCGGAGAAGCAAACGCATCAAAATCACCAATACTTATTTTGGTGGTTCGGTTGCCGCGATATACAAAATCATTAAAGCAGATAGCTACTTCGGGCAGCGGCATGGTTGCAATTTCTATAGCGTTGACGAGATTGCGGCGGGCGTCGCTGCGGATATTTTTCATAGGCACCTGGCTGCCTGTAAAAATGACCGGCTTGCCCAAATTCTGCAGCCCGAATGACAACGCGGATGCCGTGTAGGCCATGGTGTCGGTGCCGTGTAGAATTACGAATCCGTCGTAGGCTTCGTATTCTGCCCCAATGTATTGAATGAGCTGTTTCCATTGGTGATGGGCCACATCGGAGCTGTCTTCATGGAAAGGGGATACCACTTCAATTTCGGCAATTTCTGAGAGTTCAGGCAGCTCGCGGTAAATCATATCGTTGCCATGGGAGGCGTTCAGCGCAGGTTTCCCCTCACTGGTGATATCCATGGCAATAGTGCCGCCGGTTTGGATGAGTAAGACTTTTTTCACGCACTTCGGTTTTTGGTTAACTACTCTTCACTTAAACAACAGATAATTAATAACGAACCAACAAATAACAAATAACTGAATTTCTAAACAAAACTGGCTTCCGTTCATTTTTTTCTATTAATTACAAATTCTATACCACTAAATAGGAGGTTAAAGATGGAGCTTACCTACAATACCATCCATTCTGTCGTGGCCTTTTTACAATTGCTGCTCTTGCCAGGCCACGTCCTCCAGCCAATTTTAATATCAGCCAAACGGGGGTCATATTATGAATGTCTACCAACCGGAACGTATTAGAAATGTGGTGTTGCTGGGCCATTCCGGCTCAGGAAAAACCACGCTTGCTGAAACCATGTTGTACGAAACGGGCACCATTCGCCGAAAAGGTGCCATATTGCATAAAACCACGGCATCCGATTACCACGAAATTGAGAAAGAAAAAGGGAAATCAGTTTTTTCTACGTTTTTGAACATTGACTGGCGGGGCGATAAAATTAACCTGATTGATACGCCGGGCACCTCTGATTACATCGGGGAAGTAGTGGGCGCACTGCGCGTGGCTGATACCGCACTATTTGTGCTGAATGCCGAAAATGGGGTGGAGGTGCAGACCGAGGCGCTGTGGAAATATGCCGAAAAATACCGAATCCCATCCATTATTATTGTTAATAAGCCCGATTCTGAGCAGTCGGATTTTCAGAAATCTGTAGACATGGCTAAAGAGCGATTTGGCCGCGGCGTGGTGGTTTTGCAGTATCCCTACAGCGAAGGCGATGATTTTCACGCTATCATTGATGTGCTG
>NNSL01000282.1 GCA_003123965.1 Balneolaceae bacterium SMO_bin1 | reverse complement strand
AACTGCACGTGCAAAGCAAGCTATATGTGCTGTGGCAGTATCTGCTGGCTCAGTTTGGTATCTAAAACGTTTGAGTAAATACTTCCCGCCCTTCGTCTTCCAAATTTGGACCAATTACCTTTATTTCCCGATCTGCTTTTTCAAATATTCTGCGACTTGGTATTTGTATTTGATCATGCCCCGATTCGGTAAGGGTTTCAATAGAAACGCCGTAAATTACCGCATCCAATCCAGACCACACGATAGCTGATGCGCACATGGGGCAAGGCTCGGCGCTGCTTACCAATGTACAACCTCCCAGTTTACCGACTCCGCGATTGTATTCGGCTTGCTGAATAGCGTTAATCTCGGCATGGTAGGTCACTGAGTGATCAGAGCTGGTAGTATTGCCGGCGCGTGCTATAATTTCGTTCTGCTCATCCAGAATGAGGGCACCATAGGGGCCATCACCTAGTTGCTTTGCTTCAATAGCGTAGGTGTAACTCAGTCGTACAAAGTGCTTGATATCCATAAAGCGGGTTTTTCTGAGGAAAGTAATTTTTTGATGAAAGCGTTCACTATTAAATCCGATTCGTTGATATTATCATTAGGTTATCTTTGCAGTTGAGCCAGTAAATGCCAAAATTTGGGGCTATTTTAGAATCTAATCTTAACCCACTTAATTGTTCATGCGTTTTCAAAATACTATAGTTTTTTCGCTGTGCATTGTCATATTCTTTGGTTGTTCACAGCAGTATGTCAACCAGGCTTCAAATTCAAATTCTGAGCAGCAAAACTTCCGCGCGGCCGTTGCCAGTCCGGGCTGGTATAAGCCGGCCAACATGGATACGGTTACTATTGCAACTTGGAACGTGGAGCACTTCGTTGATTCGCATGACAATCCCTACATAGATAATGACCGCGAAAATAAGCCGCCGGCCGAGATTGAGCAGCGGCGGGAACTGCTGGCTGAGGCCATAAAAAAACTGGATGCCGATGTAGTGGTCTTTCAGGAATTGGAAAGTGACAGTTACCTTCAGCAATTTGCCGAGAAACGGTTCCCAGAAATGGGGTATGAAGTTTTTGCCGCCCTCGAAAGCCCCGACTGGTATATGAACGTGGTGATGATGAGCCGTATACCGCTGGGCGTATTTCACAGCTATGCTCATGTTAACACGCCTATTCCCGGTCAAACCGATGATGACGGCAATCCGGCATCGCAAACTTTTTTAAATAATCGCATGTGGACCGCGGAGCTTTTGGTGAATGCCAACTATGCTTTTACGCTTACAGGTCTGCATCTGAAAGCCGGAAGGGGCGACCGAAACGAATCTTGGCGAATGGGTCAGATACAGCTGCTGCGCCAGCACTTTCAAGAACTTATAAATAGAGATCCAAGTAGAAATATGATGGTGGCGGGTGATCTTAACATGACATCCAAAAGTGATGAGTTCAAGGCGTTACTTGGTGACTCAGCCCCTCAATTTTATGATCCGCTTGCGGGAACGGGTAGTTTCTCACATCCTTCAGATTCTCTGTTTTGGCGAATCGATCACATTTTGCCAAATCAAAATATGCAGCCTGAAATGGTACCTAAAAGCGTGAATATTGCCCGGCCGCTAAGTATAGAAAAAATGATTCAGATTAGCGATCACCTGCCGGTAATTGCCCGATTTGTGCCCAATGACCAATAGGATATTCTAAGATTCCAAGATTATTTGGTCGTCCTTTCTGCTATTACAAAATGAAATTTCCAAAATGGACAATATTTTGATCGTTGAAACGTGATTAAAATAGATTTACAAACTACTGGCTCTTAAATTTTGCTTATCACTCTTTTTTATTAATTATTGCGCTTATCAACTTTTAGCTAAAACAAATTACTTGTTCATGAGACGATTATTACTGGCTTTACTCGTACTTTTATTTCCGCTAACCCTAACATCAGTTTTTGCACAATCAACCCCAGACGGCAACTCCGAAAGCATGCAGGGTTTTGCCCGTGCAGTATCCGTAGCCGACGGGGCAATTTTTATTGGTGAACCGGCCAACGTGCACCAGCCCGGTATTGTATATGTTTATCGGCAGTTGAACGGTGAATGGACCCAGGAAGCTGCTCTTTCTGCAGCTGATGGGGAGGTAGGCGATGGTTTCGGTTCCTCAATTTCAGCAAACAGCAATCGTGTATTAGTCGGTGCCCCGGATGTGGCCGATGAACGCGGTGCAGCCTACATTTTTGAGCGTGGAACCGATAACTCATGGACACAAGCGCATGAAATTACATTGTCTGACACCAGCCTGGAGAGCAGCTTTGGTAACAGTGTAGTTATGCATAATAACCACGCATTTATCGGCGCCCCGGCTGAAAACGAAGGCAAGGGTGCTATTTATGTTTACAGCCAATCTGAAAACGGATCCTGGATGCGCCAGGCGCATATTCAGAATCCCGATACATCTGCCGGAATGACTTTTGGCTCCTCATTAGCGTTTAACGGCAACCAGCTTTTAGTTGGTGCTCCACGCGGAGCCGGCGGTGCCATCTTCGCTTTTTCCGGTGACGATTCCGGCCAGTGGACGCTGCAGTCTACAATTGCAAATAATCGTGTAGATCAAGGCGCCCGGTTTGGATCCGCAATAAGCTTGAGAGATAATAAGGCACTTATTAGTGCACCACGCCATGCAGCAGGCGCAGGTATTGTGTTTATGTATGAGCAAGGTGAGGATGGAAGCTGGTCAGCAAGCGGCAATATTGTTGCTTACGATAATGCACCTCGCTATGGATTTGGTTCATCAATTGCGTTGCTCGAAAACTCGGCATGGGTAGGAGCACCCGGCGCCGATGGAGCTCGTGGAGCACTCTATAAATTTGAAGAGAATGATAATGGAACCGGTTGGGGTAGTGTTACGAAAGTAGACGGCCCCGAGCGACAAGGCGGCGACCAGTTCGCAAGCACCCTTGCGGTAAGTGATGACTTTGCAGTTGCCGGTATGGTCGGTGCTGATTACGGCGCTGGTACCGCAGCAATTTTAGAACGTGGAACGGCTGATGAAATGTGGAGTGTGCAGACCACGGTTATTGGAGAAGGAACTGATGTTTTGAAACCCATCACCGGTGGGAAGGTAGAATGTTCTGACGGAAAAGCTTCTTTCTTTGGCTGCAGTAATGTTGACCTGCTCTCATTTATGCCGACCGAAGCCATTGGCGGACCGCGCGGAGTAAGCC
>NNSL01000159.1 GCA_003123965.1 Balneolaceae bacterium SMO_bin1 | reverse complement strand
AGCTTCATATCAGTAAGTTAGGCTCAAATTTACAGACTTATAATAGCCTCCGATAGGCCAAAAAACTACTCGTTATGAAGCGTATACTACTGCTGCCTTTTCTGCTCCTTTTCGCCTGCACTACCCAGGCGCAAGACCTCACCATTGATCCCCAAATGTATGATATCATCGATTCCGTAAGTGCCGATCGGCTGGAATCAGACATCCGCACCCTGGCAGGGTTTGGCACGCGCCACACCATGTCAGACACCACTTCGTCAACACGCGGCATTGGAGCCGCCCGGCGGTGGATTAAAGACGAGTTTGAACGCATCAGCGAGCAGTGCGGCGGTTGCCTGGAAGTGTATGAGCAGCGCACCCTTGTTGAGGGCGACCCCGACAGCCGTATTGATGAAGATACCTATATTGTTAACGTGTATGCGGTACTGCGCGGCAACACCCACCCCAACCGCTACGTAATTATGAGCGGCGATATTGACAGCCGCGCTTCCGATATCATGAATGATACCATCGATGCACCCGGCGCCAATGATAACGCCTCGGGCATGGCCGGCGCAATTGAAGCGGCTCGCGTGCTTTCTAATTATGAGTTTGAAAACAGCATTATTTTTGCCGGGCTTTCGGGCGAAGAGCAGGGCCTGTACGGCGGCCGATTTTTAGCCGAAAAAGCCACCAATGAAGGCTGGGATGTGATCGGGGTGCTCAACAACGATATGATCGGCAATATTCAGGGCATCGACGGGGTGATTGACAATCGCACTTTCCGCATTTTCTCGGAGCCCTACTCGTCAAATGCCAGCGAACGCGAGCTGCAGATGAAGCGCTTTTACGGCGGTGAAAACGACGGTATTTCGCGTCAGTTGGCCCGCTATATTTACGAAACCACGCAGCTGTATATGCCCCAGATGAACCCCATGCTCATTTATCGCCTCGACCGATTTGGCCGCGGCGGACACCATCGTCCGTTTAACGAGGCTGGATTCGCAGGCGTACGCATTATGGAAGCCCACGAGAATTACAACTGGCAGCATCAGGATATCCGCACAGAAGACGGTATTGAATACGGCGATGTAATTGAGAACGTCAATTTTAACTACGCCAAGAAGCTCACTGCCGTCAACGCTATAGCCATGGCCTCTCTGGCCAAAGCCCCGCCCAAGCCCCAGAATGTACGCATTGGAGGAGCTGTTCAACCTTCCACTACCTTGCGCTGGGAACAGCCGGAAAGCGATCTTGTGAAAGGCTACAAAATTTACTGGCGCCTGACCACATCACCCTACTGGCAAAACTCACGCCTTGTAGAAGACGTAAGTGAGTTTACGCTCGAGAATGTGGTGATTGACAACTATTTGTTTGGGGTTTCTGCGGTAGGCGAAAACGGCCACGAAAGCGTTGTTGCGTATCCCGGCGGATTGATCAGAAATTAAAAATCACCTTAAGTCGCTTGAGTAACCACTTGACCCTTTTTCAACAATGGGGCATTTTAAAACAAACAGAACCATAAAGTTGGCTTAAGGTTATGCTCCAAGATTTTTCGAAAGAGCTGGAAAGTATTTGGCTTTCAAGCTCATCGTTGATAAGCACCGCTATTCTTATTATTTCGCTGCTCATTTTTCGGGCGCTTATCAATCGTTATATCCGCAAAAGTGTATCATCGGTAGATATGCGGCGCCGCTGGCTGGTGCAAACGCGCAACGGATTGGTATTACTACTGCTGCTTGGCATTGTAATGATTTGGGGTGAGGAACTGCGCACGCTTGCCTTGTCTATTGTAGCACTGGCGGTGGCGTTTGTAGTGGCCACCAAAGAACTCATTCTCTGTGTTACTGGATCCATCATAAAAACGGGGGCCGGTTCATTTAACTTGGGCGATCGCATTCAAATAAAAGATTTTCGGGGTGATGTAATTGACCAGAATCTGCTGGCAACAACCATTCTTGAAGTTGGCCCCGGCAAGATCACCCACCAGCGCACCGGCCGGATGACGGTTATACCCAATGCACTATTCGTATCCGAGCCGGTTATCAACGAAAGTTACACCAGCGATTATATTTTGCACGTGTTTACCATTCCCTTTAAGCGTGAAGATGACTGGCGGCGAGCCCAAGAGCTCTTTTTAGAATCGGCCAATAATCACTGTGCTCCCAACCTGGAAGAGGTGCGCAAGCACATGCGTCGACTCAGCTACGAGCGCGGACTTAGCGTACCTACTATTGAGCCCCGTGTTACTATTCAGGTACCCTCAGCGGGTGAAGTGCATTTGGTGATTCGGATTCCGGTGAAGGCCGATCAGCGCAGCCAAATTGAGCAAGCCATATTGACGGATGTGTTTGCTCACAATAACTTTTCAAAACCGGGTGAAGGCACGGATAAAACTTCATCTGAAGAAGTGCAAAACCCGGATAATACCAAACCGGAACAGAATTGACATAGGTCTGCTATGCCTCCTTCATATCCGGGAGCGGCAGCTGAACAAACCCAGTTTAAGATACACTAAATCTTCTCTTCGCCAGCCCATATCTCAATTGCCTCCATATAGCTCATTACGTGCAATGGTTCATATTCCAGGCCCAAAGCCTTAAACGCAGAATGCACATTCTCCTGAAGTTGGTCATCTTCGGTATTATCAACTAACCGGGACGCCTCCCGATTTTCGAGCCCGATGGATATAATTGGCTGAGGGGCAGAAACTGAGACCCATTCAACTTCCACACCTCCATGGGGACCTTCCCAAAGGCGGGTTTCGCGCTCTTTTTCAACCCTAACATGTTGCACGCCTGCTTCAACCACATATTCCAGTGTTTTCTGTGGAGTTAGCCGTTCCGGTGGGTATTCCGGTAACTCCACATTCACTTTGCCCAGCGTATTGGCCAGCATTTTCCAAGCCTCCTCGGCCAGCGGAAAAGAAAAAATCTCAGTGGGCCGCTCGAGCCATTTTTCCAGGCTGCACTCCTCATCAATAAATCGTTTAAACTTTAACCCTGATTGCGCGCCCGACCGAATCTTGGTGTTTACATCGAGTCCTGGCGCCCACAGATAAAAATCTTCTACAATGGATGACTCTGAGACAAGCGGCAATTCAGTAAATCGTCTCAAAAAATCAGGGGACGCCCCGCCAAATCCACGCCACTCCCAATGTCCTTGCTCTTCCATATTACACCTGGCTTGCTTTCAATTCATATAGAGAAAGTGATTGAAATATTGGCAAAAG
>NNSL01000243.1 GCA_003123965.1 Balneolaceae bacterium SMO_bin1 | reverse complement strand
TATACAAATACTCCGAATCGGGTGCTCAAACTGATGGGTTTCTAAAAATTCTATTTCTTCATTTTGTATATCAAAAACTTCAATTCGGTATCCATTGCTCACCAGTAACCATTTTTCTGCATAGAGAGCCATCGAACGGGCATTTTTTAAATTCTCCGGGTCCTTGGCCTTTCCCTCCCAATTTAATAATGTAATTACCTTGATCGTTGAAAACCCGTATGCTTTGCTTATCGGAATCCAAGTAATATATTCTCCGATTTGAATCAATGACGACATCCTGAATGAAGCCAAACATTTCTTCATCTTCGCCATAAAGTTTGCCAACAGTAGCAATGGGCTCAGAAAAATTTATAATTGATCGTGCGCTCACATCTTCATCTGAAGCCGTTTCAGTCATCTGAATGACATGGTCAGATTCTAAATTCTCAGAGGTGGGATGCAGAATCTCTGCGCTGTTTTTCAGAAGAGCACGCGATAAAACTTATGGCGATAAGAGAGAGTACAATTTTTTTCATTTTATCCAATATTTTTAAAAAAATTGGGCATCAAAGTAAATTGGATTTTTAGACCAAATGAAATAATAAACTTTGCAGACCCTTTTCCTACCTGATTGCAAACTCTAATTAACTCAATTTCTTCAAGAAAAAAAGTGTCCCTGCGCAAGCCCCCGTATCAAATGCATAAACCAAGAAAAATGACTTTAGGGATGAGTCCCGTGATGAAGGAGTACTAATCCAGAATAGCTATTCTTCGGGATCGGAGCTCCCTCAGGACAGCTGACTAAGTCAGAGGCTTTTTATTCAAACGAACGCACAAGTCCTAATGCAGTCAAAGCCGTACTAATCACCCCTTATTTGAACGTTTAAAAAACCATTTACATTAATACGTTTGTCCTTGTATATTAAGGTGATATTAAAGAGTGTCAGAAAGGTCTTATTTAGTACAATTTTTGCAACCAAAGTAATGTCACAACTCACAATTTTAGTTTCTTTTTTTGCTTACCTGCGCCATTTAGGCCTTATGGTTGCGCGTTCGCCGGAGCAAGCATTCGATAACGCTCGGGAACCGTTTTCTAGGCAAGAATCAATTTTGGGGTCCGTGGCACCCACTTTTCGAAATTTTTCGCTTAATAAAAATTTTAATGTTGCGGTTGCTGCATCTCCGCCAATTGGAAAGAATTTAGCGACGTCATTTTTTATGAAGTACCACCACTCAAATTCTTCACTGTTAGCATTTTCGGGGAACGGCGGCTGCACGAAACAGCTATTGTTCAATGAAAAATCAAATCATAATTCACGGTTCGGGAAAGCAGAACCGTATTGCGTTACTTGAAAATGGAGAACTAGCCCAGCTTTTCATAGAATCGGAAGAAAACCAGCGCACGGTTGGTAATATTTACGTTGCTCGCGTGCACAAAGTAATGAGCGGCATTCGGGCGGCATTTATTGATATGGGCACGCCCAAAGATGCGTTTCTGCACTTCTCTGATGCGGGCGACCACCTGAAGGATTATATTCAAATGCTCAACGGGCGCGATGCCATTCACAAAAGCGTGCGCGACGAACTCTCCAAAACCAATTTCGACAACCTGCCCAACCACGAAAAGCAGATTTTTGCCGGTAAAATGCTGCGTCCCGGCCAGAAGCTGCTCGTACAGATCGTAAAAGAGCCCATTGGCACCAAAGGGCCGCGCATCTCTACAGACATTACCATTGCCGGCCGCATGCTGGTGCTCATTCCCATGGGTGAATACATTGCCGTATCAAAGAAAATCAGTCACTACAAAGAGCGCAATCGCCTGAAGAACATTGTAGGCTCCATGTTGCCAGACGGTTTTGGCGTGATCATACGCACCGTGGCTGAAGGACAGGATAAAAAGTCCATTGAGGACGATATGCGCGATGTGCTGAAAAACTGGGAGAAAATTCTGGAGAAACTGGAAACGGCCGAGCCACCCGCACTGCTGCATAAAGATTTAGGCATGACCGAAAGCCTGATTCGCGATTTATTTGCCAAGCAGTACGATCGCGTGCTCATAGACGATCCGGATATGCACAAAAGCATTAAATCGTATGTGAGCCAGGTAGCCCCCCAAATGCTGCCCAATGTGGAACTGCATAAAGGACGCGAGCATATTTTCGATTACATGAAAATTGCCAAGGATGTGGATTCCATATTCAGCCCGCGCGTGCGAATGCCGTCTGGCGGTTACCTCATTTTTGAGCAGACCGAGGCCATGTACGTGGTGGATGTAAACTCGGGCCCCTATGCGGCAAAGAAAACACAAGAAGATAATTCTCTTAAAACAAATCTTGAAGCCGCTCGTGAAGTAGCAAAACAACTGCGGCTGCGCGATATCGGCGGCATTATTGTGGTTGACTTTATCGATCAGCGCATCGATAAAAACCGGAAAAAGATTTACGACGAGCTCATGAAAGAGTTCAAGAAAGATCCCGCCAAAACCAATGTGATTGGCATGAGCGATTTTGGCCTGGTGCAAATCACCCGGCAGCGCATTCGTCCCAGCGTGGTTAATTCGGTATCAAAAGTGTGCCCTACCTGCGGCGGTTCGGGCAGCGTGGTTACGCGCAACACCATAATCGCCGACCTCGATGCCTGGCTCAGCAAATTCAAGAATAATACCGAATACCGAGCCGTTGACATATACATTCACCCGTACTTAAAATCACACCTTGAGCAGGGTTGGCTCAGCATTCGGCGAAAATGGGCATGGCGCTACTTCCTGAAAATTACACTCGTGGCCGATGAGACGGTTTCGCTGAACGAATACAAAGCCACTCTTGCAGGCTCAGACATTGAAATTACGGATGCCGTTATGCAGGAACGTGATTTGGATAAGCTAATTAAAGACGAAGAAGCCGATAGTGACGACTCCGAATCGTACCGACGAAATTCAGGTAACCTGGATTACTATAAAAAGTCGAAAAAGAGTAAGCGTGACGAATTGCCCGAGCGCCCTACTGGCAAAGGAAGTAACAGCTCAAAGTCAAAGTATTACACGAACTAAGTGATCAAAAGTTATTATTGAAGCAACTATTTAAAGCAATTAGTCTATGAGTATACCCACTTTAAAAGCAACAACCGTCCTTGGTATCATCCATAATGGCGAAGCAGCCATTGGTGGTGACGGCCAGGCAACGATGGACAAAACGGTAATGAAATCGAGCGTGACGAAAGTGCGCCGGCTGTATG
>NNSL01000055.1 GCA_003123965.1 Balneolaceae bacterium SMO_bin1 | reverse complement strand
CTCTTGCTGCATCTATTACGAGTGCCGCAACCTTTATCATCAATCCGGGCTTTGTTGCACTGTATGGTTTCAGCGGGGTAATAGCGATGGGTCTGGCATTGCCGCTTGCTACCCTGGGATCACTGGTTCTGTTTACCAAAGGGTTTCGCAACTACGGGGCTACCGTTAAAGCACTTAGTATGGCTGACTGGATCCAGAAAAAGTACAATAGCGAGGGTTTCGGCATTTTCTTTGGATTTTCTTTCCCTGCTGCTGGTCACTTTTATTGTATTAATATGTGTAGGTCTTACCAAAGTACTTTCGAGCACACTCAATCTGCCGGAATTTTACACGCTCTTGGGTATCGTACTCTTTATTTTTGGCTATATGATGTATGGAGGCGCCAACTCCATGGTCTACACCAATACCATTCAGGCGGTGCTGATGGTTATTGTCGCCTTCATACTGCTGGGTTCGGGTTATGAGCATTTTAGTGATGGAGTTGCCGGTTTTGTTGACAAGCTTAATGCCATCGATCCAAAATTAACGCAGGTGACCAACGACAGCAGCTTCCTATTCCGGGATTATTTTGAAATACTGGTTGCTCCGTTTATAGTTGGTATCGCCATCGTTTGTCAGCCGCATATTTTAACAAATCCCTGTTATTGGATAGCGAAAAAGATGTAAACCGCTATTTGGTAGTTGGGGTAATAGTACAGTTTTTATTCTTCCTGGTTGTGATTGCCGGTTTGTATGCCCGCATCAGCTTTGCCGATCTAACGGTAAATGGCGAGGCACTTCCTATGGACGGAATCGTATCGGCCTACGTGGTCAAAGAATTTACCGTAGCTTTGGCACTGCTTATTGTACTGGGTTTAATTTCGGCCGGTATCTCTACTCTGGAAAGTCTTATTCAGTCCCTTTCTACATCTATAACAAATGATATTATTGTCCCGATAACCGGCAAGGCTTTTTTTGAAAAAGTAATTTGGGGCTTGCCGGCCAAACTGATTTGTAATCGCGTGGTAATTGTCGGGATGGCTGCCGTAACAATATTGCTTTCCTGGCAGCAACTCGTGAATCCAAAATTAAGCGTCGGTATTTTTGCCCAAAATGGGGTATATGCGTATTTCTCTGCCGCTTTTGTTCCCATATTGATGGGCATGTTTTTTAAAGGAGTCCCCAAAATAGCCCCCATCGCAGCATCGGTTGTTGCAGTGGTTGTACATTTCACAGTCTATTATGCTCAAATTCGTGTTCCCTTTTCTCAGGCGGATGGGGAGAATCCCGGGGTGGCGGCAGCACTTGCTATCATAGCAGCTGTAATAGTCGGCTTCTCTGTTTATGGGATCAAGAATAAAGGGTTCCGGTTGGAAAGTGAAAAAAGTGAACCCGCTATAGCCCAAAGTCATGAATTATAACAATTGGCTTACAAAACGCGAGCGTTATACACCGCAGAAGGAAGCGGTGGTAGATACTCAAAATGGCACCCGTTATACCTATCGCCAACTGAATGAACAGGCCAATCGTCTGGCATCTTATTTACAGCGCAGTCATGAATTGAAGGCAGGAGATCGGCTGGCTGTGGTTTCAAAAAACAGTGTGGAATATCTCATCCTATTCTTTGCCTGTGCCAAGCTTGGTATTGTGATGATTCCGCTGAATTATCGGCTTCCCAATGCGGCACTGAAAGAGCTACTTTCTGATTGCAACCCCCGGGTACTGGTATGCTCGGAAGCATTCAGAACCATTGTTGAAGAAATAAATAGTGAACTGAATATTGAAAAGATTTTATCGCTTGATGGCGATGGCGATTCGCTTGCCAATATTATGCAGACTTCCGGCAAGCCCCCGATACTTTATGAGGCCTCGGCAAATGACATTGCCATGATTCTATACACATCCGGCACTACCGGTAAGTCGAAAGGAGCTATGATATCCTGGAGGCAGATTCACTGGAACTCTATGAATACCGAAATCAGCCTGGAGCTGACCGGTCAGGACAGTTCTTTTGTAAATACTCCTTTCTATCACACAGGAGGATGGCACGTGTTACTTACGCCGCTGATACATCACGGTGGCAAGCTGGTATTTCAGCCTGAGTTTGATGCCGAAGCATGCAACCGGCTTATTGAAGCAAGGAAAAGATCAGTATTCTTTTTGGCATCCCTACCATGTTGCGCATGATGATGGAGCAGCCGAATTTTGATGAGGCTGATTTTAGCAGTATCAGGTTTGCCATTTGCGGCGGAGAATCTTGCCCCATACCGATTATAAATCGATATAAGGAAAAGGGTGTCCCTATCCGCCAGGGTTACGGCCTTACCGAAGCCGGTCCCAACTGTTTCTCCTTGCCGGCCGAAGATGCCATCCGCAAAAAAGGATCCGTGGGATTCCCGAATTTTCATATAGGCACAAAAATAGTAGATGGTGAAAATAATGAGGTAGAACAGGGAGGGGTCGGGGAGCTGTTGATGAAGGGCCCTCATGTTTTTGAGGGCTACTGGAAAAATCCGGAAGCGACCGGGCAAACTTTAGATAAGGGATGGGTACATACCGGAGATCTTTTCCAATGTGATGAAGACGGTTATTACTACATGGTAGGCCGGAAAAAAGGAGATGTATATCAGCGGCGGTGAAAATGTATATCCGGTACAAGTTGAAAAGGTAATCTACAAGCATCCGGCGGTTGCCCAGGCAGCGGTTATCGGTGTAACTGACGAGCAATGGGGCGAAACCGGTTGCGCCTATATAGTGCTGCGGGAAGGAGCAACGCTTAGCTCCGATGAGCTAATAAATTATTGCCGTGAGTATTTAGCCGGATATCAGTGTCCGGGACATGTAATTTTCAAAGAGTCGCTTCCGGTCGGGGACTCCAATAAGATTCAGAAACGCGAGTTGGAAGAAGAATATAAACGGTTGCATGATGAATGAAATCAACCATCTTAAGGGAATAGAGTCGGGTTTTGTGGAAACAGAACGCATACGGATGCATGTGCTGACAGCCGGTAGTTATGAAAATACTCCCATTTTGTTTCTACATGGCAATACTTCCGGCTCTACGATCTGGGAAGAGTTCATGCTGCAATTCAGTGATGAATACTATTGTGTAGCTCCTGATCTTCGGGGATTCGGCAAGACAGATAAAAGCAAGATTATCGATGCCACGCGCGGCTTGGATGATTGGATGGATGATATTTTAGCCTTGTCAGAAGCCATGGAGCTTCGGCCTTTTCATTTGGTGGGGCACTCCCTCGGTGGATTTGTCT
>NNSL01000489.1 GCA_003123965.1 Balneolaceae bacterium SMO_bin1 | reverse complement strand
TTGAAATGACGATGCTTGTTGCCGGCTTTATGCTGGTGGCTCACCTATACATCGGCTGGCGATCTCTTCGGTTGATTAAAAAATCTGAAATGACCAGAAAATGGTATGCCGTTGTCATCATATTTTTACTCAGTTTTTACTTGTTACCGCTGTCCGGACTACTATATCACTGGTTGTGGGGTGAACCTGATATGCTCACCTTCTGGCAGCCCATGAGTTACTGGTTCTGGTTTGGGCTGGTATTCAGTTTCCAATTTCTAACCTGGCTGCTCCTTCTTGATGGGGTAAAACTAGTTGCGCGATGGTTCTCAAACCTCAGCAGTGAGCAAACAAGCTACTATTACCGGCGCTTGTTTGCAGCTACGGCAATTGTTTTGTTTTTGTTTACAGCCGGTAAAATAATTTACGACACCCGGGTGATTCAGGTAGAGCAGACTGAATATGAGACGGCGGGACTTCCAACTTCACTGCAAAATTTTCGCATTGTTCATATCACCGATATTCAGGCCGATGAATACACAGGTCGCCCCGAAATTGCACGCTACGTGGAAAAAGTAAACGCGCTCAACCCGGATTTGGTGGTGTTTACGGGTGATTTGATTTCGTACGGCACCGATTTTATTGCCATGGCCGCCGAAGAGCTGGCGAAAGTTGAGGCTGATTATGGCACCTATGCCGTGGTGGGTGATCATGATTACTGGGCTGAAGTTTCAAATTTTGAGCAGGAATATGCCAAGTACGATATCCGGTTGCTACAGGATGAAAACGAAATGATTCCCATAGGGCAAGATAGCCTGGTGCTCACAGGCATCACCGAAGTGTACAGCAAGCAAATTCAGCGGATTCCCTGCAAATGCTTGCCTCCCAGAACAGTGATTTTCCCATGCGCATTCTGGCGTCGCACCAAGCCACAGGCAAGGTGATCGATCAGGCGCAGAAAGCCGGTTACAATTTGCTGCTTGCGGGCCACACGCACGGCGGACAGTTGCGCGTTCCGTTCATGTTTATGACCTTTTCCGCGGCCGAAATGGATACCCCGTACCTAAGCGGCCTTTACCGATTCGATAATCTTCTCATGAACGTAGATCATGGGCTTGGTTTTACGCTGGCGCCCGTTCGGTATAATGCACCGCCCACTATCTCGGTGATTGATCTCGTTTCATCTTCCCAGTAAAGTAGCCATTTTTTCAGGATCGCTTGTTGGTTCCTGGCACGCATAGTTTTGGCAAACATATACGGTCGGCTGGCCATTTTTCATGGTTTGCTGCTCAGTATAGGCGGCCAGTTTCGTTATAAGCTCATCATCCGGGCTGTTTAATACAACCACTTTATGGGGCGTGTAATCATCATTAAGCTTATTGATTAATGTCCGTGTTTTATCATCCGTTTTCGGTCCTGCAATCACAACCTCAAATGGTTCATCAACGGACCATAAATGCGCCTGTAAAAGCTGGGTGAAGGAAGTGGGGGCCTGCTCGGCATTTTTAGCCGTGGATTCGGTGATTTCGTCCGCCATCTGCTCCCAATCAGTGTTGGCTGTTATGCGACCCAAACGTAGCAGGTTTAGGGCAGCCACTGAATTTCCGGAGGGTAAGGCGCTGTCAAAATATTCTTTTTTGCGGCCCAGCAGTTCCTCACTTTCACCAGAAGTAAAATAAAAGCCGCCGTTTTCTTCATCCCAGTGCGAATTATTGAACTGCTCTTGCAGGCTGATTGCTTTCTGTAGGTAAGAAGTATCGAAGGTTGATTCGTAGAGCTCCAGCAGTCCCCAAATCATGAACGCATAATCATCGGCCGTGCCGGCAATGGCCGCTTCTCCATCACGGAATCGATGCAAGAGCCGGCCGTCATCGGTAAATAAATTATCAGTTATGAACTTGCAAGCGTTCTCGGCTTGATTAATATATTGCTGGCCCTTGAAAACACGACCGGCTTTGGCCAGTGCAGCAATCGCAAGTCCGTTCCAGTCGGTCAAAATCTTGTCGTCAATAAATGGCCGCTCCCGCTTCTCCCGATGTTCAAAGAGCTGTTGTTGAATTTTCCTGAGCTTGTTATGGAGCTGTTCTTCATTCATGTCGCGTTCATCGGCCAGATCGGCAATAGATTTGGTGCGATGCAAAATATTTTTGCCGGTTTGCTGGCCCGTCGATTCATCGGCGTAGTTGCCTTCCTCTTGCATGTTGAATACCTCAATGGTCAGTTCGGCATCAGCCCCGGCTAAAATTTCGCGTACTTCATCAACCGACCACACATAAAAAGTGCCTTCTTCGCCTTCACTGTCGGCATCTTCGGCCGAATAAAACGCGCCCTCGGTATGCTGCAGGTCCCGAAATAAATACTGCGCAATGTCATCAACCGTTTGCTTGAAAAGCGGCTTGCCCGAAACCTGGTAGGCTTCGGTGTAGGCCATCATGTGCATGGCTTGATCGTAGAGCATTTTTTCGAAATGGGGAAGCAGCCATTTGGTATCGGTTGAATAACGGTGAAATCCGCCGCCAAGGTGATCAAAAATTCCACCCCGTCGCATTTGGGTAAGCGTTTGATTGACCATGGAACGCGCTTCTTCATTCTCTGCAGAATGTGCATACCGTAGCAGAAACACGAGCGTATGAGGCGTTGGAAACTTTGGCGCGCCACCAAAGCCGCCGTGAACCGAATCGAACTGTTGTTGCAGTCTTTCAAAAGTGGATGTATGTATATCGTTGGGCAACGGGTGCTTTGACTGTGGAGTAATAGACTGCTGAAACGCCTGGGTGATTTCCCGCGCTGAGCCATTCACTTTTTCGCGCTCGTTTTCCCAGAGATGATTCAGTCGCGGAATCAATTCCATCATGCCGGGCTGCCCCTGTCGACCATTTTTTCGGTATATAAGTAGCCGCGTAAAATGGTTTCTTTTCGGGTGTCATGATGATGGTAAGCGGCCAGCCGCCGCGTCCGCTAATCATTTGGCATACGTGCATGTAGGTATTGTCGATATCAGGTCGTTCCTCCCGATCAACCTTGATGTTGATAAATGTGTCGTTCATCAGGTCGGCCACGGCGTCGTCCTCAAACGATTCGTGCGCCATTACGTGGCACCAGTGGCAGGTGGCATACCCGATGGATAAAAAAATGGGTTTGTCCTGCTTTTGGCTTCTTCAAAAGCCTCATCGCCCCAGGCAAAACCAGTGCACGGGATTATCGGCGTGCTGTAAAAGGTAGGGGCTTTTAGCGTCCGAAAGAATTGTTTTAGAGATGGGTCGGCCATAAGTCAA
>NNSL01000207.1 GCA_003123965.1 Balneolaceae bacterium SMO_bin1 | reverse complement strand
CTTTCCAGAAGTTGATGTCGTGGTCGAGGATTTTTTCGCGCGGAACCAGGTCTTCCATCTGCGTGTATTTGGCGTCGTTGTTCCAGGGGCAAACATCCTGGCAGATATCGCAGCCGTACATCCATTCGCCCAAATCATCTTGGTATTCTTCCGGAATCTGTTCTTTCAGCTCAATGGTGTGGTAGGAGATGCATTTGGTAGAATCAACGCGGTAGGGCTCGTAAATAGCATTGGTAGGGCAGGCATCAATACATCTGGTGCAAGTGCCGCAGTGATCCGTTACTTGCGTGCTGTAGACAAAATCGGCATCAACTATCATTTCACCGATGAACATAAACGAGCCGATGTTACGGTTAAGTAAATTGGAGTTTTTACCAATCCAGCCTAAACCCGCCAGCTATGCCCAGGCTTTGTCCAGCACGGGGGCTGAGTCCACAAATACGCGGCCTTCCAATCCCCCAAGCAAATCTTTGGTGAAGGCAAACAGTTTTTTAAGCTTCTTTTTATATACTTTGTGATAGTCACGCCCCTGAGCATATTTGGCAATTTTGGGCTTGCCCGACTGCTGCTGTTGGCGCTCGTGGTCAGGGTGATAGTAACTGCCAACTACTGACACTACTGATGTTGAACCAGGAACGAGCTTGGTAGGATCTACGCGCTTATCAAAATGGTTTTCCATCCAACTCATAGTACCGTGGCGGCCTTGATTGAGCCATTCTTCCAGCCGTCGTTCTTCGGTCTCCAATCGGCCGGCTTTGGCAAAACCACAAGCATCAAACCCCAGACGTAGGGCCTCCTCGCGAACCCGTTGTGTACGTTTAGTTAACGACATAGTTATTAGCTAAGAGTTTTTGGCATCCGAATAACTAATAACGAATAACAAAATTAACGCAATTGTTTCGGATCAACCTCAAAAAGGTCGCCATCTTTGAGTTTGATTGTGCGATGCGGATGGTCGCGAACGGTTTCATAGTCGTGAGTGACCATTAATACAGCCATACCCCGATTGTTAATTTTTTGCAGCAATTCCATAATATCAGCTGATGCTTCGGGGTCAAGGTTTCCGGTGGGTTCATCGGCCAGCAAAATTCTTGGTTCGTTGGCTAGTGCTCGTGCAATAACCACGCGTTGCTGTTCACCCCCGGAGAGATCTTCCGGCATATTATTTCGCCGGTGGCTCAGCCCAACCATGGTGAGAACCTCCAGCACGCGCTGTTTGATGTAATCCTTTTTTTCGCCTGTCACCTTCATGGCAAAAGCCACATTGTCGTAAATATTGCGATCGGGCAGGAGCTGGAAATCCTGGAATACGATACCAAGGCGCCGACGCAGCAGCGGCACATTTTTTTCGGCCATGGTGGCTACTTCCATATCGGCAACCTGCACGGATCCAAGATCAGGGATTAAATCGCGGTAAATAAGTCGCAAAAAAGAGCTTTTGCCGGCCCCGGTCTGACCAATTAAATATACGAACTCTCCATTTTCCAGGTGAAAGGTTATATCATCGAGCACCACGCGGTGTTCGTATGAAACGGTAACATTATTAAGCGCTATGACGGCGTGTTGGGACATCGTAATACCATGGTTATGCGCAGGCTTTCTGGGGTCGCTTCATCCAGATCAAACTCACTGTAATTGGCCACGAGTTCAAAATCGGTAGTTGCCACAATTTCCTGCATTTCGGTTAAGCTGTAGGTTCGCTGGCGATGTTCCTCGGTGTATCGTTCAAGTACTTCCTGTTGGTCATCGCTGAGCTTTTCTATTTCAAATAGATTATAATGAATTTGTTGCTTCTCGTCATACCTGCTTTTTCGGAAAAATTTGTAATTATCGGCGGTGATTCCCGACTCATTGTCCAGGTAATCAATCGCCTCAACCGAATTTTTCGGTGTTGTGAAGTCGAAAATGAAGAGACTGTACGGCTGCATTAGCTCATATGTCTGTTCCAGCATTTCTCGCACTTCATCGGCAGAATGCAGATAGTTGACGCTATCAAAAATCGACACCACAATATCGAATTTTTTATCGAGATCGATATCAAGGAAATCCATTTCCCGGAATGTGATATCGGCATTTTGGCGGGATGCTTTTTGTCGGCTTTGGCAATCATCTCAGCAGATTTATCGGTGCCCATTAATTTGTAGCACCCGTAACGGTTAAGGGCAAACGCCAGTGATCCGGTTCCGCAGGCCAGTTCTAAAACAGTTTCAGGATTGGGGTGATGCACCTGAATGATTTCATCTATAAAATCAGCCCACACCTCGTAATCTACATCCTGCATTACTGTATCATATATTTCTGCCAGCGAAGTGTAGGCCGGTTTTTTAATGTCGTTCATGGCAATTAGGTGCTTTTATTAAATCGATTTTCTGCCAGTTTGATGGCCAGTTTTGCTGCCTGCTGAAACGATGATGGATCCGCCACATTTTGGCCGGAAATATCAAAAGCGGTACCATGATCGGGTGATGTTCGCACGATGGGGAGCCCACCGGTGACATTTACGCCACCCCCAAACGATAACGTTTTGAATGGCACCAAGCCTTGATCGTGGTACATGGCCAATACGCCATCGTACTGCATGTGGCTTTTCTTGCCAAAAAAGCCATCGGCAGGCAAAGGGCCGTCGGCATCAATTCCTTCAGATTGTGCTCGTTCTATTGCCGGGCTGATAATCTCAATTTCCTCCATACCTATAATGCCCCCGTCGCCGGCGTGCGGATTTAGCCCAAGCACGGCAATGCGCGGATCTGGAATATTGAAATCAGTTTTTAACGTATCGTTGATAATCCGAAGGTTTTTAAGTACTCGTTGCTCGGTAATTTGTCCTGCAACTTTTACCACCGGTATATGAATCGTGACAAGCCCTACACGCAGTTCATCATTGACGAGAAGCATGATGTAATTTTTGGTGCTGGTTTTCTCAGCCAAAAATTCAGTGTGGCCCGGAATTTCATAACCTGCTTTATTTACAGCCTCTTTTGAAATTGGGGCTGTTACCAGGGCATGGGTATGCTGTTCAAGACACCAATTAATGCCGTTTTCAACGGCTTGCATAGCAGCTAATCCGGCTTCCGTTGAAAAAGTACCGGCACTGGGCTTTATCGCTTTCAGCTCCTCAATGTTCAAAAAGTTTACAATGCCGTCTTCAATATCATCAGGGCTATCGATGACAGTATACTTGGGTAGTGGGAAGTCAAGCGTGTGGCTGTAATAATCGAAGACAGAAAAATGACCCATCACCACAGGGGTAGCCCCGGCAGTAGTAATATG
>NNSL01000044.1 GCA_003123965.1 Balneolaceae bacterium SMO_bin1 | reverse complement strand
GCAAGCTCATCTTTCATACCCGATAATATTTTAGCCTGCTCCCATCAGCATGGCAATATGCGTATCGTGGCCGCAGGCGTGCATCACCCCTACTTCTTCACCCAGAAATGTGGTGGTTTTGGTTGATTTAAAGGGCACGTCTGTCCGTTCGGTTACGGGCAGCGCATCAATATCAGCCCGCAGGCCCACAACGGGTCCCGACTTTTCGCCATTCAGTATGGCAACTACGCCCGTGTGTGCAATGCCGGTTTGCACTTCCAGGCCCAGCGAGCGCATGTAGTTCGCAATATAGGCCGCTGTAGAATCTTCACGATTGGACAACTCCGGGGTGCTCATGAAAGTGGCGGCGCCACTCCACAACTTCATCAAATATTTCTTCAGTCTGCCGGTTGATTTGCTCTTGTATATCAGCCGTGGACTGGGCCTGTATCTCTAGTGTAAAAACAGCAATAAACAGAAAAAGCGATAGTAGTATCAGATTTTTCATACAGAGGGATTAACAATTAATATTTGCAACAAGCTATATAGCTATTTTAAAGTTAAATATCAGCTATATTAGCTCCATGAAGGTGACGAAAAGCGATAAAGAAACGATGATTAGAATGATACGTACTATTACGTAATCAATTGACTTTATCTATTTTAGAGATAACTACCATAAAACACTGTATTGCAATATTTTATAATTTAAATTTTGAGTCCCAATAATATTTCATTCCATATCACTATTAGGAAATATTAATTTTAAAACCGGTGAAAAAAGTGTAAATATGCAGTGTAAAAAAACGTTGGCGGTTTACCTGCCAAAAGCAATCGTAAACATCTACAAAAGGGAAGGCATGATTAAGGGGATCATATACCCGATTATTGCGGCTGTCTGTCTGCTTGGCTATCCTGGAAATTCGGTAGCGCAGCTCTCCGAAGATAAAAAAACCTTTACGGTAAGAGAAGGCGATACGATTAAAAAAATTGCCTCCGATCTTGGCGATGAAGCATACTGGGAGTCGATCTATACGGAAAACATCGATGTCATTCTCGCAGACAGCACGCTCTCCGAAGGCCTCGTTTTAACCCTCCCTGCCTATGTTACGGATATGCTCAATGAAAGCGAAGAATTAAACGCCTCACCTACCTCGGATGAAGATAAGCTTTTGCAGCAGTTCAGAGATGCATTTAATAACGCGACGGCTCAAGACAGTACCGCAACCGCCCAGCAAAACCAGCTGGATCCCATTTTAGAATTTGAGGGTATGGTGCTCGACGAAACACGCAGTAAAATGGGCCGTGATTTCTACGATCTTTTTTATCAAAATTGGCGATCACCCACGGATGCCTCAAATTTAACGATTAATATAACCGAGCAGCCCGCATTGGGCCGTGGAGCCATCATTACGGTAGTTATTGATGATACGCCTGTTTACAGTGCGCGACTGCAACCGCGATACGAATATATTGAGGCCGTGACCCAGCAGGCTATTGCCCAGTGCCAAAATTATATAGCACAGCAAGCTACCGTTCGTGAACAATTAACCGGATACTGATATGAAAAAAATACTGACATCTACCGCAACACTTTTTCTACTTATGCTGTTTGCAGCAACCAATACTGCAAATGCGCAAGACTTTGTATATACCCCTACCAACCCTGCGTTTGGGGGAAGTTACCTGAATTACTCATGGCTCCTAAACTCGGCCAACGCTCAAAACAAATATGAAGAATCAGGAGGATTTGGATTCAATCGAGATCCCTTGGCTGATTTCCAATCCTCCCTGCAGCGTCAAATACTTTCACAACTTACGCGAGATATCATTCAAGAGCGCTTTGGAGATGTTGACCTCTCTCAGCAAAACAGATTTGAGTTTGGTGAATTTTCCATCGATATCATACCCGGAGCCAATGGCATCGAAATCAATATTTTCAACACTTCAACCGGCGAATCAACTACGGTTACCATCCCTAATATCTAGTATCCATGCGCTACTTACATTTTACTACCGCTTTTTTATCCATCATCCTTCTGGCTTCCTGCAGCAGCCTTAAACCCTATAATACTGACCCTGTACGCTCAGGTGTTGAAAGCAAAGCGAACTTTGAACTTGAGCAGTTGCCAAAGCCGGCCGACAAAATTGTGGCCGCCGTTTATCGCTTCCGCGACCAGACCGGGCAATATCAGCCGTCACAGCAGTCTATCAGTTACTCTACGGCCGTTACCCAGGGTGCTACTTCTATTTTAATTAAGGCCATGGAAAATTCCGGCTGGTTTACCGCCATTGAGCGTGAAGGCATTTCAAACCTGCTGAACGAGCGACGCATCATCCAGAATACGCGACAGCAAAATAATGACAATACGCCCCTGCCACCCCTCCTTTTTGCCGGCATTGTACTTGAAGGTGGCATAATTGGATACGACAGCAACATCATTACCGGAGGCGGCGGCGTGCGCTACCTGGGTATGGATATGTCTGGTCAGTTTCGTAAAGACCAAGTAACTATCTATCTGCGAGCCGTTTCTACGCAAAGCGGACGCGTGCTCAAAACGGTTCACACTACTAAATCAATTTTATCGCAGCAGTTAAGCGCCGGCGTATTCCGCTATGTTGATACCAACGAGCTGCTTGAAACCGAAGCTGGCGTCACCTTTAACGAACCGCCCGTCATGGCCGTAACGGAAGCTATTGATGAGGCCGTAAAACAGCTTATTGTTGAAGGTGTGGATGACGGTCTGTGGCAGCCGGCCAATATGGATGAATTCAAGCAGTACCGGTCGGAATACCTTGCAGCGGTCAACCAACAGGCTGAAAATAAAGAGCGCGACTACTACGGCATTATGCACAGGCCCAGCTTGCGCGAAGGGCTGCACCTGAACACGAATTACTCTTTTGGCAGCTATATTGGCAGCTACGGCAACGAAACACAAAACTCGGGGATCCTGGTACAGTTTGAACAATGGGTTACCAATCCCCTGTCGCTGAAGCTTAATATTCAGCGGTCTGAAATTGGCGTTGAGCGTCTGTTCTCTAATCCCATTACCAATGTAGATGTGCTGGCCAACGCGTATTTAACGCCAAGTTTAAAGCTATCACCGTTTATTGGCATCGGTGGTGGAATTCTTGCGTACGACAACCAGCCGGAGTATGCCGATGATCAAATTTTTCCTGCTTTGGCGGCTGAAGGGGGATTGGACTACCGCCTGTCTGATACCATTGGATTCAAAATTGGTTTAAACTACCGCTATCTGATTAATGATGGCGTGGATGGCGTTGAACTCGGCAATATTC
>NNSL01000354.1 GCA_003123965.1 Balneolaceae bacterium SMO_bin1 | reverse complement strand
ATAACGCCGCAAAGCATGGCGTACAAGTTGTAGATTTGACCGACTTGCGTGAATTTGACGGCGAACCTATTGAGCTTGAAACAGTAGCGCATTACAAAAATGTTCACAGCGTTCACAATATTGTAATCAACACCGACACCGGATTTGCATATGCCGTAGGCAGCAGCGGTGGTGGACAAACGTGCGGCGGTGGTTTACATATGATTAACATTCAGGACCCTACAAACCCAACTTTCGCAGGTTGCTTCTCTGATCCCTCAACCGGGCGCAGCGGAACAGGCTACACGCATGATGCGCAATGTGTTGTCTATCAAGGACCTGATGAAGAACACCAGGGTGATGAAATTTGCATGGGCGCCAACGAAACGGCTATAAGCATTGCCAACGTAACGGATAAAGAAAATCCGCAGGCGCTTTCTACAATGTCATATCCCGACTATGCATATGTTCACCAAGGCTGGCTGACGGAAGACCACCGTTACTTCTATTCGAATGATGAGCTTGACGAACTGACCGGAAATGTTGACAGCACACGAACGCTCATCTGGGACGTTTCTGACCTCGATAATCCTCAGTTTGTAGGTGAATATTTCTTCGATAACGCTTCATCTGACCACAATCTCTACATAAAGGGTAACACCATGTATCAATCGAACTACGTGAGTGGACTTCAGGTGCTCGATGTAAGCAATCGCGAAAATCCTGAAAAAATTGGATTCTTCGACACCGAACCATTTGGTGAAGACACGCCGGGCTTTGCCGGAACGTGGAGTAACTACCCATATTTCGAGAGCGGTATCGTAATTATGACGAGCTCTTCTGAAGGACTGTTTGTGCTCGACGTAAATAATTAAAAGCAGTTTAAGATTTAGCCCTGTCGGAACTAATTTTTCTGGCAGGGCTTTTATTTTATCTAGGCGCCAATGTCATAAATATTCTCGATCTAAATTCTGTATTTATGCAACTTATTAGAAAATATATTTTTCGTTTTACCGCTTTATTTTCTTTGATATTCATAATTGGAGCATGCGCTGCAGCTAACCAGAGCAGTAGCCAAAGTGAAACGAGCAAAAACGACCTAAGCCAGCGATTATATGTCTGCAACCAAGGAGAGGCAACTCTTACCGTGATTGATATGCAGACTAACGAAATTATTGACACCATTGATTTACAGGAACTTGGGTTTTCAGCTAATGCCAAACCGCACCACGCCGTGGCAGAATCGGATGGCTCGCATTGGTACGTAACGTTGATCGGTGAAAACCGGGTGCTGAAATTTAACCGCGATAACGAGCTGGTAAACGAGGCCGAGATGGAGGTTCCCGGCTTAATGAGCATGCATCCCACGAACGATCAGCTGCTGGTAGGCCGTTCAATGAGCGCTGTAAACCCTCCGCAGAGCATTGGCCAAATTAACCGGTCTGATATGGTAACTGAGCAGGTTGTTGAAACTTTTTTTGCTCGTCCCCATGCTATTGATACAACGCCCTCAGGCGAATGGACATTTATTGCGAGCCTAGCCCAGAACCAAATTCTTTCGCTGAATAATGAAACAGGTGAAACAGACCTGACACAATTGGGCGGCCAAACGCATGTATTTGTTGATTTTGCTATCTCACCAGACGGAAAAACCATGGTAGCTACCGGTCAGGTATCCGGTAAGGCACTGATTATGGATATTTCCAATCCGGCATCACCCAAAGTAATTAAAACTCTTGATGTAAATGCCCAGCCCTGGCATCCGGTTTATTCACCCGACGGCAATTATGTTTACTTTGCCAATAAGCAGGCCCACACGGTTACAGTTCTCGACATGGAATCAAAGACCGTAGATGCTGTAATTGAGGGTGAAGGACTGGCTCAGCCTCACGGCAGCGCACTCTCCGCTGATGGCAAGTATCTCTATATTTCCAATAATAACCGCCAAGGTACCTACGAAAGTGAAGGTGCCGGGCCCAATGGAGAACCTCTCGGCACGGTTACAGTTATTGACACCGATGCCCGTAAAATTATTAAAGTAATTGAGGTTGGCCCTTATGCCAGCGGTATTGGATCACGCGCACGCTAGAATCTAAAGTGCTTTTAGTCAGTAAATAAGCTTACTAAATACGAATTTAAGAGTTTTTATTGATGCAATTTCGACCCGTTTTTACGCTACTCTTTGTTAGTGTGTTTATTACCGCTGCATGCAGCAGCACAGAGTCTGTAAGTGGTCAGGATCAAAAGGTTGCAAGCAATAACACTGACAATTATTCTATCACTTTAGAGCGGCAAATAAATCCCTTTCCGGTCATTGACAGCTCTGGCACCTCCATGGGGCATCCTTTTATAGGTGGATTTAACACCCCACGCCCCCAGTTTGTTGATATTGATGGGGATGATGATCCCGATCTTTTCGTGCAGGAAAATTCCAACCAACTGATGTTTTTTGAACACACCGGCTCGGGTGAATCGCCGCTGAAGTGGCAAACTGACAAATTCCGCGATCTCGACATCGGAGAGTGGTATCGTTTTGCAGATATGGATCAAGACGGAGATATGGATCTGCTTGCTGAAAAACCGTACAGTTATATTCGCTATTACCGCAACGACGGTACTCCTCAAAATCCCGACTTTACCCTGTTGGTAGATACGCTCAAGGATGCAAGCGGTGAGCCTATATTTTCCGACCGCCAAAATATTCCTAACGTCACGGACATTGACTGCGACGGACTGCTTGACCTTTTTATCGGTCGCCTCGATGGCACTATCACACGGTATGAATCAATCGGGCGCGACAGCCGCGGCGTACCACAATTTGAGCTGGTAAATAAAAAGTTCGAAGGCATCGAAATTGTAAAACAGTTTGGCACATTGCATGGCGCCAACACGCTTGCCTTTTATGATATAGACCAGGATGGTGACCAAGATCTATTTTGGGGCGATTTTTTTGAGCCTGGACTGCTGCTCATTGAAAATACCGGCGCGTGCGGCAATCCACAGTTACAAGGTGAGCCAATCCCTTTCCCTCCGTCAAACCCGCTTGAATCAAGTGGTTATAATGCTCCGGCTTTCACTGACTGGGAGCTAGACGGCGACATTGATTTATTTATTGGGGTGCTGGGCGGTGCCTACAATGCGAGCAATACAATTGCTGAAAATCTATATTACTATGAGCAGGGCAATCAAGGGAATTTCACTCGTCAAACACAACAGTTCCTAAACATGATTGACATCGGTAATGAATCTACGCCCGCGGCCCGGTGACTTGGACGGAGATGGCGATACCGATTTACTGCTGG
>NNSL01000372.1 GCA_003123965.1 Balneolaceae bacterium SMO_bin1 | reverse complement strand
GACATCGTTTTTTTTGGTGGGAGGATCAAAATCTTGGGTCGTACAGCCCGCCGCTGCTATCATTGCAAAAAGTAATACGAAAGAAATAAGCCGACATTTTTTTCCGTGAAAAGAAGAAGCGCTTTTATGCATCTGCAAATATTATAATCCTGATTTCAAATAAGAGTCTATGATAAGTAATTAATTGCTTACGAAAAACTATCGATAACGCTCACTTTTGCTAGATGAGCGGCATTAAGCAATTTAATTTTAAACCGAAACATAAAGTTATTATTTAAATTACAGTAAGTGCCTTCAAAAGCTATTATGCCTGCTATGTACTTACAATCAACCCATTTTTTTAAGTGCGTGTTGAATGAGATGAGGACTCAACTTTCATCCCCTTGGCACTTAACCGCTTTCGCACCTTTTACTAACCAATTAAAACCGATTGTTAGATGAACGAGCAACATAAAAAAACCATGCATCCCCTGCTAAAGTGGATATTATATTTTACGGGTGCGATTTTAATATTGCTCATCATCACACAGCTTTTTCTAACTTTTTTTATAGATGATTACGTGGGTGACTATCTGAAAGACCACGTGCGGCAGTCCACCAATAAGACATACGAAATACAGTTTGAGGATTTAAATCTCAATATATTCTCGGGCTCAATCACTATCGACAGCCTCCGGATTGATGCCGATACCCTTGCTTTTGCCCAAAAAGTAACGCCAACTACCAAGCCGCCCCAAACGCTATATAGAGGAACCGTTGGTCAGATTGATATTAACGGGATTAACGCCTGGAGTGCCATTCGGGGCAGCCGCCTAAGCGTGGGCAGCATAACTATCAATCGGGCTGATCTTACCACTTTTCGCAATCCGCGAAATATTCAACAAGACAGCCCCCAGTTCTCCAGTGTTGACTCTACCATCTACGTTGCTATTTCGCCCCAATATAAAAGCCTCCAGATTGATAAATTTGCGATCAATAATGCCAATCACATCCGCATTGAATCCAGCGATACCCTTTCCACGGTTCAAAACATAAACGCAACGTTTGCCAATATTAAGGTCGATTCGACTACTGCCCAATCGAAGCGGCTGTTTCCGACTGATGAATTCTACCTGTTGACCGGTAAGGCAAGCATGCCGACCTCCAATAAAATGAATACGCTGTCGCTGGATCGGCTTCAAATTTCAAGTGAAAACCGATCTATTGCAATTGATTCTTTCGAGGTTGTGCCGGGCTACCCGCGGATTGAATATAGCCGGCAAATCGGTCACGCTACTGACCGAATTGAATTGAACGTACCAGAAATTCGGGTGCAAAATTTTGACTTTAATCGTCTTATTGATTCCAGCCGCGTGTATGCTGAGTTCGTTGAAATTAACGGCGCACGTTTCGAGGATTTCCTCAATAAAAGCGCCCCACCTCGTCCACAGAAAAACAAAACTCCGCCGTTCGTGGCATTTCGGGAGTTCAGTCAACCCATTAAAATTGATACCGTGCGAATCAATAATTCATATATCTCATATTCAGAACATCTGTCCAAAGCTCCACAGGCCGGTACTGTTACATTTGAGGATCTGAATGCTTCTTTCTACAATGTCAGCAACTTTCAGCAGGATATTGATGCTGGCTTAACTACGGAGTTAGATGTGCGAACGCGGGTATTTGGAGCGGCCCTGCTAAGCGTTCAATTTAATTTCCCGATGGATACCCAAAATGGATTTCATACTATTTCCGGCAATCTTAGTCCGATGTCACTTACCCGGTTTAATGAAATGCTCAAGTATATTGCTTTTATTCGGGTTGATTCAGGCATGCTGAACAAACTGGAATTTAACATGAGGCTGGACAATGAGCGTTCAAATGGTGATGTAATAATGAATTACCAAAATCTAAAAATTTCCATGCTCGATGCAGGTACCATGGAGCAGCGTGGTGCCCTGGAGAACATCAAGACCTTTATTGCCAATAATTTTGTGGTAGAAAAAACAATACCGCGGATGACAGCATGGAAGCCGGACGCATCAGCTTTGAGCGCATAGAACATAAATCAATTTTTAACTACTGGTGGAAATCGCTGCTCAGCGGCATTAAAAACACGATTAAATAAAGACAAGCATATTGTGGATATACCAACATTTTCTAACGTAGAACAAGCCCATAAACGAATCAGATCGCAAATACACCGCACGCCGGTGTTAACCAATCGTCAAGTTAATGAACGGCTGGTGCATCGGTTTTTTTCAAGTGTGAGAACTTCCAAAAAGTGGGCGCATTTAAATTCCGAGGAGCCAGTAACGCTATTATTTCCCTGTCTGATGAAGAGGCGGCCGCAGGCGTAGCCACGCATTCTTCCGGGAATCATGCCCAGGCTGTTGCCCTGGCGGCAAAACTTAGAGGTATTCCCGCCCACATTGTGATGCCCGAGAATGCACCCGAAGTGAAGAAAAAAGCCGTAAAGGGCTATGGGGCAAATGTAACCATGTGCGAATCAACCTTAGAAGGTCGTGAATCAACACTGGCCAAAGTCGTGGAAAAAACCGGGGCTACATTTATTCATCCCTATAACAATGCCCATATTATTGCCGGGCAAGGCACATCGGCCATTGAATTAATTGAAGATCAATCCGAACTGGACATTATTTTAGCGCCTGTGGGTGGTGGCGGTCTGATAAGCGGTACCGCGATTGCTGCAAACGGGTTGAACCCACGCATTAAGGTAATTGGCTGCGAACCGGAAATTGCGGACGATGCTTACCGCTCGTTCAAAACAGGCACGCTCCAACCCGTTGAACGCACTGACACCGTAGCCGACGGGCTGCGTACGTCACTCGGCGAACTCACCTTTGCCTGCATACAGCAACATCTTCATGATATTGTAACCGTATCTGAAGAGCAGATTATTGAAGCGATGCGCTTTGTGTGGGAACGCATGAATATCATCATCGAGGCTTCGTGCGCCGTACCTGTAGCAGCACTTTTTCACGATAAGATCGACGCCCAAAATAAACGAATCGGGCTGATTATTACAGGCGGTAACGTCGATTTAGATCATCTTCCCTGGAACAGTAATTAATATTGACAACAACATTGAATTCTACAGATAATATTGCCCTCATCGGGGGTGGAGTCAGCGGTATAACTACCGGCATAACCCTGCAATTAATGGGGTTTAACACCACGTGCTATGCAGAACACTGGGTTGAGAATAAAAACCCAGCGGGATACCGTCGCTTTGCCATGTTTATATCCGGCGGCTTCCGTTATCCCGCACTCGGTACATTC
>NNSL01000209.1 GCA_003123965.1 Balneolaceae bacterium SMO_bin1 | reverse complement strand
CGTAGTTAATTTTTATCACACCCAGCCGCTCATCACTCAAGTACCGTATAAACGCCTCCCGTATACTCCCAACATATCCTTTCTTGCGCAGAATCTCTGCAACGTGCGGCCGACCTACATTACGTGCGTTCGCTTCAGCCAAAACTTCGTCAATATCTAACTGGAGACCCTGTTCCTGCAGCTGTTGAATAATCCACCGCGCTCGATCCACCCGCGCCTGCTGGTGTTTTTTCAGCAGTTTGTTTAGCGATGGATTCTCCAAATCAAACCCATAGCCCAAAAGGTGACATTCCTGATCGCCAAAGGAGGAAGTGATTTCTACTCCGGAAAGAACTTCTACTCCATGCTCTTCAGCCTCTTGGCGGGCTTTGGCTACAGCGGCAATGGTGTCGTGGTCGGTAATAGCAATTGTGCCTAAATTTAAGCTTGCAGCCTCCTGCACCAATTCACGTGGGTTCATGCGCCCATCAGAAGCCGTGGTATGAATATGCAAATCTGCTTTGGCCAAAGCTGCAGCCCAGTCGGTTAATTTAGTTTATTGATCTTAAGGCGCTGTCCTTCGTAAATGCGTGATCCACTGAGGTCATTGCGCTGTTTGATATCTGATACCGAGGTGCCAAACGACTGTGCAATATCAATGAGCGTGTCGTTCTCTTTCACGATATACTGCACGGTGCCGTCGCTGTTTGTTGTGGTGTTTGCAGCATATACTGTAGTGATGTCTTTGCCATTACGCTGTTCCCGCTCTAGCTGCTGCTTTCGGGAAAAGGTAAACGAATCAACCTGCCGATAGTAATCGGTTTTATCCTGATCAACATAGATAGCCAGATCTTCGCCTACGCTTATATTGTTTGACGTGCCGTTCCAGGCCCGAATTTCAGATGCGCGCACATCATACCACTCAGCAATGTGCCCGATGGTGTCTCCCCGCTTTACCGTGTATTCTACTTTGGTCATACCTTCGGGCACTGAACGCTGCTGGGTGCGCGAAGATGAACTTGAACTGCTCTTTGAAGCATTGGTGGGTTTTGTGGCTGCAATTTCACGCGAGCTGCCGGGCGCCAGCGGAACAACAATTTTTTGGCCGGGATGAATAGTACTTGAAAGCCCCTTGTTCGTTTCAAAAATAGCACGGACCGAAGACCCATACTTTCGTGCAATACGGCCAAGGGTTTCGCCGCTGCTTACAGTATGCATGGCAATGCCCTGCCCCCGTTCATCCTTTGGGAATATCTTTATAGTTGGCAGCAAACTGCTCTTTAGTGCCCGTTGGCAACTTAAGCGGATATTTTGACCCCGGCGGTGTAGCCCAGCGCAGCAGTTCGGGGTTATACTCTTTCAGCTTTTCAGTTGATATACCAGCGGCTTCAGCCAGCTTTTCCAGCGACATCAGCGGCTCTACTTCGGCTACTTCGTAATTGTAGGTATCAACATCATACTTTTCTTTGAAGCCAAAAGCCTCGGCGTTGCGATTGATGATAGTAGTAGCTATAAAACCTGGGATGTAACCTTGCGTTTCACGCGGCAGGTGCGGGTACGCTGACCAATAATTCTCTTCGCCCCCACCGGCACGTATTGCCCGTTTCAACCCCCGTGGACTAATATTGTAATTGGCGATAGCCAAGTGCCAATCGCCCCAAATTTCATATAAATCGCGCAGGTGCTGGGCTGCCGCACGCGTTGCTTTTTCGGGATCACGCCGCTCATCCATCCACCAATTCACTTCAAGTCCATATACAGCTCCGGTAGCCTGTATGAACTGCCACATGCCCACCGCAGAGGCCCAGCTTCTTGCATTGGCGTTCAGTCCGCTTTCAATCATTGAAAGGTGCACCAGCTCGGTAGGCACACCTTCATCACGGAAGATTTCTTTCATCATGGGAAAGTATTTTTTCGACCGCTCCATCCACCGGGCCATCACTTCGGGACGCTCGCGGGTATAAAATGCCAAGTGGCGGTTTACCTGATCGTTATACACCAAGGGCACTTCCGTTTTGGGCGTAGTGATGTCTTCGGGCAACACAAAACGCCCTTTCATCCAGTCGTTTTCCTTCTCATAAAGCTCTCGCTGTACGGCAAAAACTTTCCCTGTTTCTTGGTTTTCTGTTTTATCAATGCCGTAAAATGAGCGGTACTCGGTATACACCGTTCGGTACAACTCAGTAAACCGATCTTCGTTGCGCACCTCCGGGTGATCTTCAAGCAATTTCTGCACGGCTTTTAAGGCTTTCGTAATATTTCGCTCAGCCGCAACCGGCTCATTATCAATTTGATTATGCACCGATTCCAGATGAATCTCGTAAATCTGCCCCATGCGACGCATCAGCTCTTTCTTGTCATCATCCAGTTCTTCAGCCTGGAATGATGATGAAGAAACGGTAGGCGTTTCAGTAAAAGGCAGATCCGTTAAAAAATAGTAGGTAGGGGGCTGAACGGTTTCAATGTCTGTGTTGAAAGTGTTTTGTGCGAACGCATTCGAACTTAAAGCGAAGAAAAGGGCAATAAAAAATGAGAAAATTAGCGTTTTTTTCATCTTTATAAATTTATGGGATCCCTGGTTAAAGTTTTGCCTATTTGCATTGAAGGTGAAGAAAAACCGGTATCACCCATCCGGTCTGCTGCGGAAAAGTTAAGAGCCACTTTTCCAATTATTAACGAGCGGCCAGCGCCGGCCAAACCCAAAGGCTTTGCCGTGAATTTTCAGCCCGGGCGGCGATTGGTATCGTTTATACTCATTTTGATCTACCAGCCGAGTAATTTGACGAACTAAATCGATATCAAATCCATGCTCCGCTATTTCTTCTGCCGAGAGCTGAGCCTCGATATATGACTCCAAAATTATATCCAATTTCTCATACTCAGGCAAACTATCAGTATCAGCCTGATTCGGTCGAAGTTCGGCACTGGGTGGTTTGTCAATAATCGCCTGCGGAATGATTTCCTTCTCATAATACGATTCGTTCAGCCAGGCGGCAAGTTCAAAAACTTCCGTTTTATATAAGTCTGATAAAATGGACAATGCTCCGTTCATATCACCGTACAAGGTGCAGTAACCAGTGGCAAATTCCGATTTATTGCCTGTGTTCAGCACAAAGAAGTTGAACTTGTTGGCTATCGCCATAAGCAACACCCCGCGTGCCCGGCTCTGCAAATTCTCTTCTGCTACACCAAAATCGGTTCCCTCAAAAAGGGGCTGCAGCACATTTAGATATTCACTATACAATGATTTAATTGGTAAATGCTTCAACTCAATACCCAGATTTTTCGCCAACTCTTCGGCATCTG
>NNSL01000033.1 GCA_003123965.1 Balneolaceae bacterium SMO_bin1 | reverse complement strand
ATTGAACTCCAGAAAAAACGGCGAATATGAAGCTGCCCTGAACACATGGGCCAAAGCTAAAGAGCAGTTAAACGATCCAAGCTATAAAAATTGGCCGCGCTTATATTAAGCTTGCCTCTGCTGAACAAATGAACGAGTACTATAAGCAGGCTTCGCAAATGTATTATTGGGGGCTGCAGGCAAATAATATAGAAGGGGAGAAGGAGGTGCTTCTGCAAGACTTGGAATACATGAACTCCCTTTTTGAGCTAAACCGATATAGAGAATTAAAAAACAAAGCTGAGGAGTCTGATCCTTCGGTGCTTGATGATCTGCAGCAGTTTTGGCAACGTCTTGATCCCACTCCGCTTACCACTTACAATGAGCGTGTTGTTGAGCACTGGCAGCGTGTAAACACGGCGCTGGAAAAGTACAAACGCCCTAACCGTGAAGAATTTGACGCACGGGGAGAAATGTACGTGCGCCACGGGGAGCCCGATTATGTACGTACTGGTCAGCTTAATTACAATTCGGGAACGGTGAACTACTACCTGGACCAACGTATGACCGGTCAGTTAGATCCATTCCAGGCTGAGAGCGAATTTTATCGGGAAGCCATGCGGACCATGCAGTTTAACCTGGAATCTCGGATACGAACGCTGCATGAATATCCAAACTATGAAATTTGGGTTTATAAAGATTTAAGTGAAGGCCCCGACCATACAGTCTATATATTTGGGTCTTCAAACGGCACGGTATATAAAAAGAAAAATTCAGTGGAAGATTTTATTCCTTCCATGGCGTTCAACAAAGCAAAGGCTACCGAGCAGGCCTTATTCATGCAGCAGCAGTCCATGTTGGGTAATAATCAGGATCAAGGAGAAGAAGCCCGTATTCCTAATGTAGATATTACCCCGGCGCTCATCATGCAGCTTATGTATTATCGGCAGTTTTCTGCCCTGGACCCATATTTTGCCGAAGCCTTTGAAGATATGGAACGCCGTTATGGAGATGTGACTACGCGCGTACCACCATCACTTGCCCGGCAATTTGAAAGTACGAATATAAGTGAGCTGCTTCACATACAGAGCAAGGCCCCGCGGCAGAGTTCAACGGACGCCCGAGAAATTCCGGCTTTACCGGTTCGCTTTTATGCATACCAGTTTCTGGATGAATCAAATCAACCTTATTACAAGGTATTTATAAAGAGTGATGTGGCGGATGCCGGCTATTTCGATTATCTGAGAAAAAATAACCGCTTGGACGACGAAATGTGGAATAATTATAGCGTGGATATTGGAGCTCAACTGCTGGGTGAGAGCGAGCAAGTAATGGAAGAAAGTCGGCGGCTTATCACACTTAATTCCAGGAATGCAGAAAATGTAAATACAAGTTTTAATATCAGTCACCAGTCCGGAGGCGCACAACTTCGGGGTGCAGTTGCCTTGTATGATTCAACGGGTGATCCGGAAAGTATTAGTGAAAACACCGTGTTTAAAGATGGTTTATCGGCCATGGGTGAAAATTCCAGGCAGATTCCGGAACCATTGCCAACTGAGGGGTTAACTATGGGAGATATTATATTAGGCTACGGAACGAATAATATGCGAGCCGCATCTGATGAAATACCGTTCAGAATAGCACATGAACGTGTGCTGCCTCAAGGCCAATCGCTAAAGTTGTACTACGAAATTTACAACCTATCCCAAAATGCCAATGGTATGAGCCGATTCTCATTTCAGTATCAGATTAACGCCGTGTCTAAAACCCTGTTTATACGAAGAGAGGAGAAAAGTGATTTATCCATTACTATAAATAATGAATCGGCCCGGTCCCGTTTTACCAACAGCCTGGAAATTAAAACAGCCGATTTGCAGCCCGGCACGTACGAACTGGATATTACGGTGAATGATTTGCTTTCTGATCAAAAAATCAACCGGCAGCTGGAGTTTGAAATTAAGTAACATATATATAGTGCTATTTGCTGGCTTATAAATTTCCGGTGCATTGGAACATTTTATAGAAGGCAAACAGTATTTGAAGGGCAGCCGAGTAAATTAATCAACAATGTAGAGGAACAGCCAAAATAAATCGCCACTCTTTTTGTAAAGGCTTAAAAATTTAACTTGCAACTCAATAATCAGATAAGTTTATTGGAACAGGCTAATAAATGGCCAAGGGTATAACACTTTCCAAAAATCAATTTTTCAGCAATAGGTCATTACTTCTTTAATAAGATTTGCGAGCAGAATGGGTAAAAACTTTACACTTTCTTAATGTAATTGTTGAATAATTTTATATAATAGTTATATTGAGCTTTGGGTATTGAGTATGGGGGGTTCAATTCTATAATTCCCTTTACTATAAAATCACACACATCAATCATACATCTAACACCATACAAACACTAATCGAAAACAAAGGTGAATATTATGCTTAGAAAGCTACTATCTTTTCTATGTTTTATGGCCTTGTTTGTGTCCACAGCAGTGGCACAAACTGGGACGCTCACCGGTACCGTCACAGGTCCGGAAGGAGCAACGATCCCATCGGCCAACGTATTACTTCAAGAAATTCAGCGTGGTGCTGCCACGGACGCTAACGGAGAGTATGAAATCTCCAACGTCCCGGTCGGTACTTACACGCTTCGTGTTTCTTTTGTTGGATACCAAACATATAACGAACAGGTAACCATCCAGCAAGGCGAAAACGAAGTTAACATTCAGCTGAGCGAAGGCCAGGTTGGCCTTGATGAACTTGTAGTAACGGGTTACGGCGCGCAATCAAAGCGTGAGCTGACCGGTTCTATTTCATCAGTCTCTTCTGAAGAAATCCAGGACGTTCCCACTCAAAATGCCGCAGGTATTCTGCAGGGACGTGCAGCTGGCGTACAGGTTTCCACAACAAGTGGTGCTCCCGGCGGTGGATTTGAAGTTGAGGTCCGCGGTGAAGGTTCCATTAATGCTGGCGACGATCCCCTCTATATTGTAGACGGCGTTCAGCTTAGTACTTCAAACTTATCTGAAGAGGTGGACGAATCTCCGCTTAACTCTATTGCTCCCGAAGATATTGCCTCTATTGAGGTACTGAAGGATGCTGCTGCTGCCGCTATTTACGGCGCCCAGGCGGCCAACGGTGTAGTACTTATTACTACCAAGCGTGGCCAGCGTGGTGATACGCAGATTCAGGCCTCGGTATCTCGCGGCGTACGTACAGATATCGACAATATTGAGTACATGGATCGCGACCAGATTCTGGAGTATTTTATCCGTGCCGGTAAGTTTAATTTCGGTAGCCGTGAAGCTGGTGAATCTTACGTGCGCAATGTT
>NNSL01000480.1 GCA_003123965.1 Balneolaceae bacterium SMO_bin1 | reverse complement strand
GGCTGTAATTGGCAGCACGTAGATTACGAAACGCAGCTCTCATTTAAGCAAGATCACGTACGCGACCACATGCATCGCATTGGCGGGCTGACCGAGCTGGAAGTAAACCCCACCCTTGGTTGCGAAAATATCTTCCATTACCGAAACAAAATGGAATACTCCATTGGTCACAAACGTTGGCTCAGCCGCGAAGAAATAAACAAGGATGAATTTATCAGCGATCGTTGTTTTGCTGCAGGTTTACATGCCCCAGGGCGATTCGATAAAATCTTGAATATTCAGGAGTGTTTTCTGCAAGACCCTGTCTCCTATCAAATTTTAGATTTCGTTCGTGACTATTGCACTGAGCATGACATTGCCCCTTTCAATCGCATTGACCATGAAGGATTTATGCGAAATGTGATGATTCGTAAAGCCCATCATACCGATGATTTAATGGTAAATTTAGTGACTTATAAAGATGAGCCTGAAACAATTGGAGCGCTTTGTGACGCTCTGCTCGAAGAATTTCCCTCTATTACAACCGTAATCAATAATGTAAACGACCGCAAAAATCCCACCGCCGTGGGTCGCTATGAAAAAGTGCTGCATGGACCCGGCCACATTACCGAATATATCGGGCCGTATCACTTTACCATTCAAGCCAATGCTTTTTTTCAAACCAATACCGCGCAGGCCGAGCGTCTCTATGATGTAGCTAAAAACTTTGCTGAAATTGAGCCCGGAGATACGGTTTATGATCTGTATTGCGGCGTGGGTACGCTGAGTCTGTATTTAAGTGATGAAGCAGACAAAGTTATAGGCATTGAGCTTGAGCAGGTTGCCATAGAAAATGCACGCCGAAATGCTGAAGAAAACGAGGTTGAAAATGTGCACTTCATCGAGGGCGATATGAAAGATGTGTTCGACGATTCGGTAGGTGAAAAATACGGGGCACCAGACTGTCTTATCACCGATCCGCCCAGAGCCGGCATGCATCCCGATGTGGTGCAACGACTCAAAAAGCTGAAGGTGCCCAAGCTCGTTTACATCAGCTGCAATACCTCTACCATGGCCCGCGATCTGGATGAGCTTAGTGAGCTATATGATATTTTAGAACTGCAGCCGGTAGATATGTTTCCCCAAACCTACCACATCGAAGCTGTTGCAAAGCTCGCCTTAAATCAGCTTAGTATTTTGCGGGCATACCCTCCTCTGGTATCGCATCTTCGATAAACTCCCGGATATCTTGATTTGAAGTAACAATATCTTCTGCTCGCAGGTACATCATGTGACCGCTTTCGTAGCCGCGAAAACGCATGCGATCTTGCAGCTTGCCGGCCTCATCAAGGTTCCACATGGTATACTTGGCATCAAAATACGGCGTACCTCCATCATAGTAGCCCGATTGCACCATTACATGCAGGAAGGGATTTTCTGCCATGGCCGAGCGCAAATCTTCACCCGTGTTATTTCCACTGCGATCCCATGGATTAACCGGTCCAAATAGCCAGTATTTTAGATCTGTCTCGTATCCCAAATCGTTGCGAAGGTAGTGGTTAATGGCGGGTGAAAAAGCATGATTCCACGATGATAGCGCGGGGTCATAATCGTATCGCACCCCCGCGTCTTCTGCATCCTGCCCGCGGTAGCGCGAATCAAGGCGACCAACGGTAAGCTGTTCATTGCGCAGCAGATCTTTCCAGAAAAATGAGGTGGGCACACGCATGTTATGATTCAGCACATTTTGCTTCGAAAGTCCTGAATAATACGCTACCTGCTCGGCAATACGCTGTTTATGCTGATCCGTAATAGAACCTCCAAGGGTAAGCGCGGGGATGTACTCTTCAACCGTAAACTTTTCCACTTCGCTCAACAGAGGCTCCAAATCCATATTCTGCAAGTCTGATGGCAATGCATCATGATACCAGGCTGTAGCCGTGTAGTACGGCAGCGTGAGCGCATCGCCAACGGGCCCATCACGATCAACTCCCAAGCCGGTTGGTGACACCAAAATCACTCCATTTAGGAACATCCACTGACTGCTTTGCAGCTCATTTGCCAGTCCGGAACACGCGTGGTTCCATAACTTTCGCCAATCAAAAATTTAGGTGCCCGCCAGCGGTCATTTCTGCTTACGAAAGTGCTGATCCATTCAGCGAGATATTCTATATCAGCCTGTACACCAAAAAACTCATCGCGGTCCGTTTCATCATCCAAAATACGGGAAAAGCCGGTATTAACCGGGTTTACATATACAATGTCTGCTACATCCAAAATGGAGTTCGGGTTATCTTCAACTCCGTATGGCTGGGTTGGGTAGCCTTCATCGCTGATGCGCAACTTTTGTGGTCCGGTATAGCCCAAATGCATCCAAACTGAGGCCGAACCGGGACCACCGTTAAAAGAAACCACAAGTGGCCGGCGCTCCATGTTTTCCACATCGGTTCGTTCATAAAACGTATAGTTCAATGTGGCAACAGGGTTACCATCGTCATCCCACACCGGTTGATTGCCAACCGTTGCCCGGTACGGAACTTCATTGCCCTGAATGGTAACGGTATGCTCAGAAGTTATTGTGGTGTCAGCCGGAATATGGATTTGCTGAGCTATCACTTGGGGTGCAGTAACCATCAACCCGACAAGCACAATTGTTAAGAAATAAAAGTGTTTTATGGAATGCATAAGGGAATACATTAAGTTCTGTGATTAAATTGCAGTGTCTGTATCTAATAATGGGTAATGATTCATCCAATTTCTGTTAAAAATCCTCAAAACTTCAGTGATTCATTTGCTCGTTTAAAGAAAATAAAAGTATGAAAATAATAATTATTGGTGCAGGCCTTGGCGGATTAAGCAGCGCATGCCTGTTGGCTACACAAGGGCATGATGTTACTGTAATTGAAAAAAATGCGCAGCCGGGCGGCAAAATAAATCAACTGAAAACAAACGGCTTTCGGTTTGATACCGGCCCCTCCCTACTGACCATGCCGCACGTACTGGAATCATTTTTTGAGCGCTGCAACACATCACTCAATGATTACCTTGACCTTAAGCCCGTTGAACCTATTTGCCGTTACTTTTATCAAGATGGCACCCGATTTGATTGTTTTCATGATGAAGACCAAACGCTGCAAGAGATCAGCCGTATTGCCCCGGAAGATACCGAGGCGTACAAGAAATTTTTGAACTACTCCCGGCAGTTATACGAGAGAACCAAGGATGCGTTTTTGTTCAACCCGCTGTATAATTTTAGCGATCTAAGCACTATCACACTATCGGACGTTTTCAAGATTGATGCCTTAAAAACTGTCTCAGATCGAGTTGATTCTGCTTTTGATT
>NNSL01000022.1 GCA_003123965.1 Balneolaceae bacterium SMO_bin1 | reverse complement strand
CACTTCACGGTTATCCTTCATCAAAGCTAACTTTGTTCTGAGATCTTCCTTTTCGATCTGAACGAGCAGGATATCAGCCTGACTGACTTCACCTGTTTCATAGCGGCTGGTCGCAATGGATTCATACATCTGCAGAATGTCGATATTTTCCTGCATGATGCGTATCGACTCTTCTATCTCGTAAAGGTTATACCACGTTTTATGCACTGCAAAGAACAGGCTGTTGCGGTTTTCCCGGAATGCCTCAAAAGCGGCTTTAGCTTTTTGAGTGGCAACGTCGCCTCGGCTGCCCAGTGTACCAAACCAGGGGAACATCTGAGTAAGCCCGAAACGTGCTTGCTGGGGACCAACCCGCGTTTCTATCGGGTTGATAAAATAACCGAACGACACCTCCGGATCTGGTAATGTGGTGACCTGGGGCACCTGTTCAAGGGCCGCCAGGTATTGCTGGTACTCAGCCTGCAGGCCCGGGTTATTTTCAGCTGCCTGCTGCAGGTAGCTGTTAAGCGATGAACCCCGATCATCCAACTGCTGCCCCATTGATGTAAAGGGGTACAGCCATATTAACAGGCTGACTGTGAGCCAGCTGAAAAACTGCAAACAACTTTGGGATCTATTTCTACGTATGTACATGCGACAGTACTTATGAATTAATTTGTATGACATCGTGGGTATTGGAACCCTGTTTTAGTTGCCACTCTTTCCAAATGGCGTAAAGAACCGGCACAACAAAAAGCGTGATAATTTGCAGAAACATACCGCCTACACTGGGTATCGCCATCGGTATCATGATATCAGCGCCACGCCCTGTGGATGTGAGCACGGGTATCAGCGCCAGGATAGTGGTAGCGGTCGTCATCATCGTGGGGCGTATTCGCCGGCCGGCGGCCTCGCGTACCGCACTGTGAATTTGCTTAAGTGTTGTGGGTTTGTCACGCTCAAAGACTTGTTCGAGGTAGGTGGCCATTACCACACCGCTATCAGCTGCGATACCGAACAGAGCGATAAACCCTACCCATACGGCAATGCTCAGGTTCACTGTGCCCATTTGAAACAGCTCGCGTATATTGGTCCCAAACAGGCTGAAATCCATGAACCAAGGCTGCCCGTAGAGCCAAACCAGTAAAAAGCCCCCGGCCCAAGCCACAAAAATACTGCTGAAAATCATCGTTGATACCGGTACCGATTTGAACTGGAAATAGATGATCAGGAAAATAAGCAACATCGCTATCGGCAGGATGATAGCGAGCCGTTTGGAAGCCCGTATCTGGTTTTCGTAATTGCCGGCAAATTCGTAGCTGACGCCCTGCGGCACCGTCAGTTCACCAGCCTCAATTTGGGATTGCAGATAGCTCCGCGCATTCTCCACTGCATCGACTTCGGCCACCCCCTCCATGCTATCAAAAATCACGTACCCAATCAGGAAGGTATCTTCACTCTTGATGGCCTGCGGCCCCTGACGGTAGCGGATATCGGCCAGCTGTCCCAACGGCACCTGTTCTCCCATTTGGGTCGGCACCAGCATATTCCGCACCTTCTGGGGGTCGTCACGTTGCTCCCGCGCATAGCGCACCCGCACGGGATAACGCTCGCGACCTTCCACTGTGTTCGTTATGGGTACCCCTCCGAGGGCCACTTCGATGAAGTGCTGCATATTTTTCATCGAGATTCCATACCGGGCAATTGCCTGCCGGTCTACATCAATCTCCATGTACGGCTTGCCCACAATACGATCGGCAAAGACTGATGACGGTTTAATGCTTGGTACCTGCTGAAGGTGCTCTTCCAACTCCAGGCCGAAGTTTTCAATGGTCTGCAGGTCCGGCCCTTTAACCTTTATGCCCATGGGAGCGCGCATACCCGATTGCAGCATAATTTGCCGGGTTTGAATGGGCTGCAGTTTCGGCGCCGATGTTATACCTGGTATATCAGCAGCTTTTACGATTTCATCCCAGATATCATCGGGTGATTGGATATCTTCGCGCCACTGCCGATAGTAACGCCCGTTGGAATCCGGGATAAGTTCTCCAGCCTCATTACGCACGAACTCTCCTTCATCGTCGGTACGGAATCGGATGCGATGCCCGTCCTCACCTGTTTTGTATTCTGTTTTGTATGTAATAATATTCTCATACATCGAGATTGGGGCGGGGTCCAGCGCCGACTCTGTACGTCCCATTTTGCCAACTACCGTTTCTACTTCAGGTATTGACGCTACCCGCATATCAATTTTCTGCATGATGTCTTTGGTTTCTTCAATACCGGCATGCGGCATGGTGGTGGGCATCAACAGAAAGGACCCTTCATCCAGCGGCGGCATAAACTCCTCACCCAAGCCGGGGAAGGTGGATTGAGCAGCCTGCCACGGGGGTGTTTGTTTGATATCAATACCCACCGCATTAAAGCCAGTGGACACAAACCCAAATACCGAGGAGAATCCGAGCCAGATGACCACGGCCAGCACGGCCAGCGAGGTTGGTATCGAAAGGAATAGGCCCTTGTTATTCAGGCACCAGTCCAAAATGGGGCGATAATAGTAAATAACCAGCCAAAAACTGCCCATGATAATGCCGAGCAGGATCGCGACGCCCAAGAAATTTAAAATAAAGGCCGTACCGGGACCAAGCGGCAGCCATACACGGGTAAGCAGCCAGGTTACGGCCAGCACTACCAAGGCCATATTGGCAGCTGGCACGTATGACTGATACTTTTTGCCAACAAATAGTCCGGCGCCATTAAGTGCGCCAATGGCCATCAACAGAAATCCGGCCCAAGGCATGATGGTGATAGCGATGATCAAGCCGCCTGCAAGAAGCAGCCCATTCCACATTATTTTCAGGGCCGCCGTTTAATGCGTATCGAAAAGAACCAGTGCGCAAACGGCGGCAGCATGGTAATGACGATAATGATGGATGCGACAAGTGCAAACGTTTTAGTAAAAGCTAGCGGCCCAAACAGTTTGCCTTCGGCAGCCACCATGGTAAATACCGGCAGAAAACTGACAATAGTCATGGTAATAGCTGTGATAATGGCGTGAGCCACCTCGCTGGAGGCCCGGTAAATAACCTCAAGCAGCGACTCGTCCGGTTCGGCACGCTCCATGTGCTGGAGCATATTCTCCGACAGGATAATACCCATATCTACAATGGTACCAACGGCTATGGCAATACCCGAAAGCGATACGATGTTGGCATCAACCCCGGCCAGTTTCATGGCTATAAAGGTCATCAACACGGCAATGGGCAGCATCGCCGATATGAGAATAGACGTTCGCAGGTTCAGCACCATCACCACAATGACAATAATGGTAACGATTACCTGCAGGTTAATGGCTT
>NNSL01000296.1 GCA_003123965.1 Balneolaceae bacterium SMO_bin1 | reverse complement strand
CGAAGCATGTGGTAAGCGCAAAAGAGAGTCTTGAACAAATTCGTGAGCAGGTCGAAAACGTTGAGTAAGCAACCCAAAGGAAAACTGATCGTAATTGTAGCTCCCAGCGGAGCCGGTAAAACCACCATTGCCCGTAAATTGCTCGAGGAATTCCCAAAACTTCGTTTTTCTATCTCGGCCACCACACGCTCCCCGCGTGAAGGAGAAAAGCACGGGAAAGACTACTTTTTCCTTTCCCCCCAGGAATTTGAAGACACCGTTGCCGAAGAAGGCTTCCTGGAGTGGGAAAACTACAGCGGGAATCGCTATGGCACGCTGCGCTCCGAAGTTGATAAACTGATGAAAAAAGGCTACTTTCCTTTGCTTGATATCGAAGTGAAAGGCGCGCTGAATATCAAGAAAATGTACGCCGATGACTGCGTGTCCATTTTTATACAGCCGCCTTCGATAAACGAGCTGAAAAAACGGCTCCTGAATCGCGGTTCAGAAACGAAAGAGTCGCTCGATAAACGACTTAAACGGGCTGAGCAAGAGCTCACATACGCCAATCACTTCGATTTTGTTGTTACAAACGATGATTTAGAAACCGCATATAAACAGGTAAAGACGATTGTAAAATCTTTTACCGGCGACCTTAAAATTTGACGTTCATTTATGTCTATTAAAACACTTGATGTTGAAAAGCTGAATAAAGATACCGGGAACCAGTACGAGCTTATTGCTATTATGGCTAAGCGCTCCCGGCAAATTGCCGCCCAGGAAAAGCTGCAGCTGGATGAAAAACTGAAGTATTTTGAAGGCTTTGAGGACGAAGACGAGTTTTCCTTCAACGAAGAGCAGGAAAACATTTCAAAAGAATTTGAAAAACTTTCGCATCCAACCCAGCGCTCTATTGAAGAGATGCGGCAAGGCAAAGTTTATTTCCGCTACCCCGAAACGGAAGAATAATTTATGCTTTCGGGCAAGCGCATAATACTCGGTGTTACCGGTGGAATAGCAGCTTATAAGGCTGCTATTCTTTTACGTGCCCTGCAAAAAGCCGGCGCCGAAGTTCGTGTAACCATGACGCCCGCTGCTACCCGCTTTGTGGGTGTTGATACATTTTCTTCTCTTTCCAAGCACGAAGTACCTATAGAAATTTTTCCCGGTCAGCAAGCTGAACCCAACGCTTGGACCCGCCACATCACGTGGGGCGAATGGGCTGATTTGTTCATTATTGCGCCCTGCACGGCAAACACACTTGCTAAAATTGCCCACGGCCAGGCCGACAACATGCTTACCTCTACTGTGTTGGCTGCACGCTGTCCACTGCTTATTTGTCCAACCATGGACGGCGAAATGTACGAGGCACCATCAACCATGAGAAACCTGAATATAATTGGTGAATTCGGCTACCACATTCTTGAGCCGGAAGTTGGTTACCTGGCCAGCGGTCTGGACGGCAAAGGACGCCTACCGGAGACGGAGCTATTCTTGACAAAGCTTCAACTATTCTGTCTAAAAAAAAGCTAGCGGCCCCCTGAGTGATAAAAAAGTACTGGTAACTGCCGGCCCAACGCGTGAACATCTGGACCCGGTTCGATTTATCTCGAACCCCAGTTCCGGGAAAATGGGATTTGCCATGGCACAGGCCGCGCGCGATCTCGGAGGAGATGTCACCCTGCTCCACGGCCCCGTTTCGCTCGATAGCCCAAATGATATTCAAACAGCTGAATTTAGCGATGCCGCCAGCCTTTTTGAGCTAGTTAAGCGGCACGCCGATGCAGATATCGTGATAATGGCCGCCGCCGTGGCCGATTTTACCCCCAAAGAATTTCATGAGCAAAAAGTAAAAAAAACCGAGACCAGTCGTCCATTGAGCTGACATCTACCCAAGATATTCTGCAATGGCTCGGCGAAAATAAAAAAAATGGACAGATTCTGATTGGGTTCGCAATGGAAACTGAAAACCTACTGGAAAATGCACGTGGCAAGCTTAAAAGAAAGAATCTCGACTGGATTATTGCCAACTCCCTGAGTGAAAAAGATGCGGGCTTTGCCTCCGATACCAATACTGTGCATTTGATTAATAATAAACAACAGCAACAAATAAGCGGCACAAAACAGAATGTTGCCCGGCACGTGCTAGATATTATTTTTTAAAATTATCATTAAATATCACCCATTAATTTGCCGCTACTCGATGGGCCTGATTTTTCCTCTCTTTGAAACGTAATTTGGTACCTTGTGCCGGCCGCGCTGCTCTGCACATCAATGGAGCCGTGCAGTTGTTTTACCAGCTGGTTTACAATTTGGTGACCCAGTGAATTCTCAATCATCTTGTTAAATGATGCTGGCAAGCCCGGACCGTTATCTTGTACAAATATTGATATTTTTCCGCCGGTTTCTTTCAGCGTAACATCAAGGGTTCCTTTGCCATCCTCTTCAAATGCATATTTAAACGCGTTGGTTGCCAGCTCGTTGATAATCATACCACAGGCAATAGCCTGATTAATATTCAGCGACACATCATCACTTTTAACGTGCACATCCACATCTTTTTGCTCGCCGCCCATGGTGCTGTAGATTTTATCAAGCAGTTCAGATACATAGTTGCCGAGCTTAAGATTAGAAAAGCTACCCGATTGATACAGCAGTTCGTGAATCATGCCCATAGACTGTATACGCAATTTGCTCTGTTTAATCACCCGCTGCACGGCGGTATCGGTTTCGCGATTCATGGCCTCTAGTTCAAGCAGGCCGGAAATAATGGCCAGGTTATTTTTTACCCGATGATGCACTTCTGCCAGCAAAATTTCCGTCTCCCGCTCTTTCTGCTTGCGTTCGGTAATATCATGCAAAATAGCCTGCACGTATTCTCCATCAGGAAACACAATTTTATTAAGGCTTACCTCTACGTCAATTAAGTCGCCTTCGGTGGTTTTATGCTGCCATTCAAAAATATTGGAACCGGTCTTCAACGCCTTCTGTATGCGCTTTTTGGCTTCCTCTTTCGAGGGACTCCCATCGGGCTGTGTTTCGGGTGAAAAGTAGCTCGGGTGTTTGCCTAATATTTCATCCCGGGATGCTTTAAAAAGCTTTTCTGCTTTCTTATTGCACTCTACAAACGCATTATCCTGCAAAAGCAAAATACCATCGTTCGCGTTTTCAAATAGCCGCTGATACTTTATCTCCGATTTCTTACGCTCCGTGATATCTTCAATGAGCGTTAAAATGGACAGCAATTCACCGCTTTCGGTACGGCGTGATGAGGAGTATACCTTAACATAAAGGCGGTCACCATTTTTGTGGATAATCTGTGTTTCAAACTGGTTTCGCATGCGGCTGCCCGAAACCAGAG
>NNSL01000208.1 GCA_003123965.1 Balneolaceae bacterium SMO_bin1 | reverse complement strand
GGCAGGCAAGGCATTTGTTAAGACCTAAATATTTGCCGGGATTGAAAAATAGAATCACCAGCAAAGTAAATACTACAACTCCGCCCGAGAGCAAAGCCGACCTGGTTGTTAATATTTTTTGTGAATTACCTGCGATAGCCGCTGTTTTTTGCCGGTTGTTACCAACACCTTCTAACACCTCCAGCACCTGTTGCATATTTTGCAATCTTTCTTCACGATTTTTGCTGAGGCAGTCAAATATTACCTGATGTATTGCAGCAGGTATCGATTCGGAATCAGGAATCTTATCGGGAGCTTCCTGAGCAATTGAATACATGATAGCTGCCTCATAAGCTCCACTGAATGGTAAGGTGCCGGTAAATAGCTCATACAAAACTACCCCATACGCCCAAATATCGGAACGAAAATCGACCTCTTCGCCAGACAATTGCTCGGGAGACATATAGGCTGTGGTACCAACGGTAGTGCCTTTCTTGGTAATGTGATCGGCGCCGTGTATATGGGCCAGCCCAAAATCCATCACCTTCACCTGCCCACTCTCATCAATCATTATGTTGCCGGATTTGATGTCTCGGTGGATTACATTTTTTTCGTGCGCTGCTTCTAAAGCCAGTGCAACTTGGTGGGCGATTTCTACTTTTTGCTCACGGTCAAGAGTTTCATTTTTCAAGAGCTCCTTTAACTCCCTGCCCTCAACATACTCCATGACGATGAAAAGCTCGTTTTCGTGTTCTTCAATAGCATAGACTTGGGCAACATTGGTGTGATTAATTAATGCCGCCGCCTGCGCTTCCTGTTTAAAACGTTGCCGTTCAATTGGATCAGAGGAAATATGATGGGGAAGAAATTTTAGCGCTACATAGCGGTTAAGTTTGGTATCGTGAGCCCGATACACAATGCCCATGCCTCCTTCGCCGAGCTTTTCCAGGATATCAAAGTGTAAAAGTGACTTCATCATCGCAGAACCAGTTATGGTGAGGACCAAAGTTCTTACTTAACTACTACCACCAGAGGTAAGAGTATGAAACTAATATTGCCAAATCCCCCATCAAAGACAATAAGAAATAACCATTTATCGATAATTGTGGCTACGATGAACAGATGTGTATTTGTTTTTCTGCAACGTTAATGAGTATGATCATTACTTATGTACTTAGGTAAACGAAACGAGCAGAGACAGTTAACTATTGGCGAAACCGTAGTTTGAATGCCTTTGAAATATAATTTTTCGGCTCAACTGCAAAATATGATGGCTATAAAAAGGCACTGAAGTACGTAAACTGCCTTCTATTTTTAACAAAAGGATTGGCTTGGAACTGCTGAGGGCAGCAAATAATTTTATTCTTGCTCAAATATTGTTTCCCCTTCCAAATCATAATGGGTGTGGCTTTCCAGAGAATCGCCTAACACATCCTGAATATAAAGTCTCTTTACGAGTACCATCATACAACCGATTAACGGCATGGCCAGCAATACGCCGAGAAAACCTATCAGATAAAACAACAGGAACTGCAGGGTGATAATAAGAACCGGAGGAACATCAATGGCCCGCCTGTGAATCATAGGCGTGATAAAGTATCCCTCAATGCATTGTAAAATTGTATAGAAAATGGCGGTATAAATGGCTGTATCGACCCCTACGGTCAGTGAGATAAGAATGATAGGCACACCCGCTAAAATGGGTCCCAAGTTGGGAATAAACGTCATAAATGCGGTAAGTGCGCCAAGCATAAGGGCATATGGAACGCCCAGCAGCCAGAGCCCCAGACTAGCCAATGTACCCAGAATCAACATGGAACACAGCTGCCCTACCATCCACCATTGGATGGTAAGCGAAATTTCGTCCATTATTTCAACCACCTTTTTACGCCTTTTCTTCGGAAACAGGCGTATAAATCCTTCGGAATAGAGTTTAGGTTCGGCTGCAATATAAATGGCAATGACGATGACAAGTATCAAGGCTGCGATAATGGTAGCCGAAAAAGACAAGTAGCCCAAAATGGCTTTGGTCATATCATAATCTTCGCCCGTGCCATCGGTTTCATCCTCAAAGAAATCTCTAACTCTGGGGTTTTCATTAGCAAGCTCGCGACCCCATCCCCAGCGCGAAATTTCCTGCTGTGTCATTTGCCACGTCTCAGGGATCTGTTTATAAAACGTATCGGCCTGATTGACAATGCGCGGGCCCAGCAGATAGGTTGACCCAGCCATCAGTACGATAAATGTGAGCAATACAATTGCCAGAGAAAGGGCCGGATGGGTATTTAGTTTTTCTGTTACGTAATCGCGGCCCACCCTAAAAATCACACCCAATAGTACCCCTGCAAATATAACCAACAAGGTGTTTATGGCCTGACCAATAAACATGGCCAGTAAAACCACAGAAATGGCTATAAATACAAATATGAGTACCTTCTTTAAAAACGGGTAGGTAGAATCAACCGGGTTTTGATTACTCATGAACTCTGCAACTTACGCCTTTAATGGTTCCGAAGTGCCTTTATCAATTCTTGCTTATCCATTTTTGATCGTCCTTCAATTCCAACCTCTTCAGCCTTTTCGTAGAGTTCATCCTTGGTCCACTCTTCATATTCATCGTGTTTACCTCCTTTTTTTGAAGCATCTTTGCCAGCATTGGCTATACGTGCTGCCTTTTCTTTACTCATACCCTGCTCCCGCAGTTCTTCGTACTGTTCTTCGTTTTTAATTTGATCAGCCATTTAATTATCAGTAGTTAGAAATTTGTGAAAATTGGATTTATCACTACCGTACAATTAATCTAATTAATTACGTGGCTATTTGTTTCCGTTCTTTTTGCGACCACCTTTACACGTGTACCCCGATTTTGACCAGATATATTTAGATGGTACAAAAATTTGACCATGCCAAACTACATTACTTATGAAACCGGATGACTGATTTAAAAGTATTGCTGACTATTTTGGACTTTTTTCAGGCAAAGAGCCCATGGCGCGACTAAGATTAAAAATTGTTAGTTCAGGTCGGCACATAAAACGAGCCGGCAGCAAACTAAAGCCTATTCCCCGGCTTACATACAGGCGATTATTTCCCTGACCGATGCTATCAGCTGCCCATCCCTCAGCTACAATTTCCCTGGGTTTTGCAATCTGCAGCCAGCTTTCAGAAGGTAACAGCGGCAAGCTTATCTGCCCACCGTGTGTATGAGCCGCCACCGTAAAAAGGCCTTCACCAGCAGGTATATCTCTAAATGCCACTGGATTATGCATGAAAATCACGCGTGGCTCAGTTAACAGGTAATGTGTTCAATGCTTTTTTTAAGTTGCTTTGCCCTGCCCAGTTTGACCCAACACCAATGGCGTGGAAAGAAG
>NNSL01000502.1 GCA_003123965.1 Balneolaceae bacterium SMO_bin1 | reverse complement strand
TACGACATTCAGGAATTTTTGGTTGGGCTCACTGAGCATCTTCGCAATTTATATGTAGCCAAGAGCTCGAAAAACATGCACTTGGTTGAAGCTTCCGATGCGATAAAACAACGCTATAAAAAAGCGGCTGATGCATTTGACGAAGACGACCTGATGCGCATGCTTCATATTGTGAGCGAAGCGCAGTTCAAAATCAAGGAAGCTCACCAGCCCAAAATTCAGTTTGAAATCACCCTGCTGAAGCTCATCCACATGGAGCGCAGCCAAAAACTGAATGCGCTGATTGCAGAGCTGGAGCAGTTAAAAAAAATCGGCAGTCTCCAGCAACAAGCAGTAACTGAGGGCGATCCGGAGCCAGAAAGCGAGAAAACAGCTCCAGAAGAACCTCAAAAAGACGAATCTGAGCCTCAACCTGTTCCTGAAAAAGATGAGGAAGAGCCTCAGCCAGAACCAACGTCTTCGAACGGTCAGGATGACACTGAGGACAATGGACCCGAAGAAGAACCCAGCAACACTGCCCAAAATACCGTCTCCGAGGAGGCCCCTTCAAGACCTCAACCAGCAGCACAAAAATCGGAAGAGGTTAGTGAAAGCAAAGATGATGAGTTTGCTTCTATTTTTGGCACACCTTCGTTGGGGAAGAAATGGAAACGGCAACGGTACGGCTACCGCCACTCAACCCAAGGAGACCAAAACAGAAGAAAAGAAAGAGCAACCGGCGCCCGGGGCATCGGCACGTACTATCACCCTGGAAAATGTAAAAGAAAACTGGGATGCATACGTTACCTCTCTGAAAGAGCACATGCCGCAGATGATTTATTTTCAAATGCAGCGCGTTGAACCGGTAAAACTAAAAAATCGGGAGCTGGTGCTGCTTTGTAACGATGATTTTGCCAAGAAAATGGTTGAGGAACACAAGCGCGAACTGGCCAAAATACTGGAAGGCAAAGTGGGCGGATTTTTACGCATCAACTGTAAAGTTCGCAAGAAAGATACGCAGGATGAATCGTCAATGAGTCCGTACGAGCGATTCAAACGCCTGCAGAAGCGCGATCCTCAGATAAAAACACTCGTTGAACTGTTTGGTGCAGAACTTGACTATAACTTGAATCAATAATGCATGGTCATTATTTAATGACGCTGAGTTTTTTGAACCATTATGTACCGTTTGGCGTTAGAATGACCGCAATCTCTAATTTTAAAGCACTTTTATTATGAATCAGAATATGGCCGATATGTTCGGAAAGTTTTCCGAGCTGCAAGAAAAAATGAAGAAAGCGAAGCAAGAACTCGAAAAAGTGACGGTGGAAGCGGAAGCCGGCGGCGGTATGGTGAAGGTTACCGCAAACGGAAAGCGGAAAATCATGAAGATTGATCTGGATAAAGATGTGATTGACCCTGATGACAAAGAAATGCTTGAAGACCTGGTGGTAGCCGGTGTAAACAAAGCGCTTGATAAAGCCGAAGAAGCCGCCCAGGAAAAAATGCAGGACACCTACAAAGACATGATTCCCGGCGGCGGTATTCCCGGCATGGATCTAAGTAAACTGGGAATGTAAGGCAATTTTGAATGCTTAATTTTAAATGTTGAATTAACTGTCAATTCAACATTCATCATTCAAAATTAAAAATTATCTATGCAGGGAACGTCCGAAATTTTAGAACAAGCTATTGAGCAGCTGGCAAAGTTGCCGGGCACCGGTCGAAAATCGGCGCGGCGCATTGCTCTGTACCTGTTAAAACAGCAGGAAGAAAACGTAATGCAGCTGGCCAAAGCGTTGGTGAACCTCAAAAAATCGATCACACGGTGTTCGGTTTGTGGGGTGATTAGCGACAATGATCCCTGCTCTATCTGCGAAAACGTAAAGCGTGATGATTCCAAGATTTGCGTGGTTGAGGAATCGCAGGACGTTTTTCTTATCGAGAAAACCAACGAATTTCGGGGCAAGTATCACGTGCTCGGCGGCGTTATTTCCCCGCTCGACAACATCGGTCCGGATGACGTGCGCATTAAAGAGCTGATGGCACGAATCAACGATGAGGAGCAACCCATCGACGAGGTTATTCTCGCGCTCAACCCCGATTCCGAGGGCGAAGCTACGGCTTACTACCTCAACAAGTTGCTTAAACCGTTTGATAGTGTTAAAGTAACGCGCATTGCATACGGTATCCCGATGGGATCAGAGCTGGAATTTATTGACGAAGCCACGCTCAGCCGTGCTTTTGCAACCCGAAATACGTTTTAAGTGTGAAATTAAAAATTAGGAATTAGGAATGACTTCTCGTTAATTCTTAATCCCTAATTCTTAATTAATAACACCACGTATGAGACTAAAGTCACTATTTTTCATTCTGATTTTTTCCCTGAGCTCGTTTGCAGCTTTCGGACAGGGCCAGAATTACTGGCAGCAGGAAGTAGCCTACGAAATGGACATCAATGTTGATGCGCCAAACCACCAGTTTACCGGCACCCAAAAACTGACCTACACCAACAATTCGCCGGACACGCTGAATCGCGTATTCTACCACCTGTATTTTAATGCCTTTCAACCCGGAAGTATGATGGACGTACGCTCGCGCACCATCCAAGATCCTGACCCCCGGGTGGGCGATCGCATTTTCAACCTGCCCGAGGATGAAATCGGTTATCATAAAATTGAAAGCCTGACCCAAGATGGCGAAGCCGTGGATTATAACGTAGACGGCACCATTCTGGAAGTCACCCTGAATGAACCCATTATGCCCGGCCAGCAAACCGTGTTTGAGATGGAGTTCAACAGCCAGGTGCCGCGCCAGATCCGCCGTTCCGGATGGATGAACAGGGAAGGCGTGGAATTTTCGATGAGCCAGTGGTACCCAAAGCTTTCGGAGTATGATGAAGACGGCTGGCATCCCAATCCATACGTGGGGCGCGAATTTTACGGCGTATTTGGCAGCTTTGATGTGGAAATAACGATCGATTCATCCTATGCGATGGGCGCAACGGGTCTCTTACAAAACCCGCAGGAAATTGGCCACGGCTACGAGGAAGAAGGCACCGAAGTAAATCGCGGTGACTCTGAGAAAATTACCTGGCACTGGAAAGCCGACCGCGTGCACGACTTTTTCTGGGGCGCCGATCCCGACTTTGTTCACACCAAACAGCAAGTGCCCAACGGTCCTATGCTGCACTTTTTATACCAGCAGGATACCGTTGCAGTGAATGCGGAGAGTCGAACGCAGGAGCAGCTCACCGATAACTGGGAGCGTCTGCCGGAAATGACCGCCAAAGCTTTTCAATATATGAGCGAAAACTTTGGCAATTACCCGTATGAACAATTTACCGTTATACAGGGTGGCGACGGCGGTATGGAGTACCCAATGGG
>NNSL01000210.1 GCA_003123965.1 Balneolaceae bacterium SMO_bin1 | reverse complement strand
TCCGGCAAGTACAACAGCACGAAAGATATTGTCGACAATATGTCCAAGTCGATGCAGAGTATGGGATATTATATCGTAATGGCCTTCTTTTGCGCCCTTTTTATTGATGCATTCAGTAAATCGAATATTGGCCTGCTGGTTGCTCTCAAGGGGCTAACTTTCTGCAGGGGCTTGCCCTCCCCGGCCAGGTCACCATTGTGGGGATTGTTTTTCTCAGCGCATTCATAAATCTGCTGGTAGGTTCAGCTTCGGCCAAGTGGGCGCTCATTGCTCCCATTTTTGTACCTATGCTAATGCAGTTAGGTATCTCTCCCGATCTGACTCAAGCAGCCTATAGGGTAGGCGACTCGGTCTCCAATATCATCACTCCGCTCCTGCCCTACTTTCCGCTGGTGGTAATTTTCTGCCAGCGCTACGTGAAAAATACCGGGATTGGTACGGTGATTTCCATCATGCTGCCGTACTCTATTATTTTCCTGATCACGTGGACGGCATTTCTGCTCATCTACTGGGCGTTGGGAATTCCGCTAAGCTTTGAGGCCCACTATGTATATCCTGCTCGATAATCGGCCTATGTAGATGCTGCCGGCCTATACTTATGCAAACTCCTTGCGCTTCTCGGCCTGCTTGCGCTCGTTGGGATCGAGGTACATTTTGCGAATACGCAGGCTCTGGGGCGTCACTTCAAGCAGCTCATCTTTGTCGATGAACTCGATGCATTGCTCCAGGCTCATTTTCTTGGCCGGATCAATTTTTACAGCATCGGCCGATTGGGTAGCACGGTGATTGGTGAGATTCTTTTTCTTCACCACGTTCACCACCAAATCATCACTGCGCTTGTTGATGCCCACCACCTGTCCTGCATAAACCGGATCGCCGGGCTCCACGATAAACGTGCCGCGATCCTGCAGGCCTTCCAGTGCGTAGTTGGTCACTTCCCCTTTTTCGAGTGAAATAAGCGCGCCGTTATTACGGTCGGCACCTTTAATTTCACCGGCATACGGTTTGTACTCATCAAACTGCTGGTGCATAATGCCCGTGCCGCGCGTTTCCGTAAGCATTTCACCGCGGAATCCAATAAGTCCGCGTGATGGTACTTCAAAGACCAATCGCGTATTATCGCCCTCTTTGGTCATGGAGGTCATAATTCCTTTACGCTGCTGAAGGTTATCAATCACTCGGTTGCTGTATTCTTGCTGCACGTCTACTACTACTTCTTCAAAAGGTTCGTAGCGCTGCCCGTCAATCTCTTTGTAAAGCACTTCGGGTCGAGACACGGAAAACTCATACCCTTCGCGCCGCATGGTTTCAATAAGAATAGCCAGCTGCAGCTCTCCCCGGCCCGAGACTTTATATACGTCGGGGTTATCGGTTTGCTCCACAGTGATGGAAACATTGGTACGCAGCTCGCGCATCAGCCGATCTTTAATCATGCTGGAGGTTACGTATTCGCCTTCCAGCCCGGAAAACGGGGAATCATTGACCCGAAAGTTCATAGCCATTGTAGGCTGATCGATATCGTAATAGTCGAGCGTGGTCATATCTTCGGTGGACGTAAGCGTATCGCCGATGTCTACGTCCTCGTAGCCGGCCAGTGCAAAAATATCGCCGGCACCGGCCTTTTCTACCGGTTCACGCGTGAGCCCGTTGAAGGTAAATAGTTTGGTTGCTCGTGCTTTCTCTTTTTCTTCTCCTTTTCGATCGAGCAGTGCAATTTGTTGATTCACTTCAATGGTGCCCTGCTCAACGCGACCGATTGCGATTCGGCCCACGTAATCATTCCAGTCGATGCTGCTTACCAGCATCTTAAACGGGGCGTCAAAATCTTGCTCGGGACCGGGAATTTTCTCCACAATGGTATCGAGCAGTGGCGTTAAATCATCGTTGTCATCCTCAAGTTCATGCTTTGCTATGCCGTTTATGCCTTCGGCATAGATGATCGGGAAATCGAGCTGGTCGTTTGATGCATCGAGCGTTACAAAAAGATCAAACACCTCGTTGAGCACGTCATCGGGTCGCGCATCTTTACGGTCAATCTTATTAATCACCACAATGGGCTGATAGCCGAGCTGCAGTGATTTTCTTAGCACAAATTTAGTTTGCGGCAGTGGTCCTTCAGCGGCATCAACCAGCAAAATCACCCCATTTACCATTTTCAAGATACGCTCTACTTCCCCGCCGAAATCGGCGTGGCCGGGCGTATCCACTATATTAATTTTGGTATCACCCCACTTAATAGCCGTGTTTTTAGAACTGATGGTAATGCCTTTTTCGCGCTCAAGATCGCCGGAATCCATTACGCGTTCGGCTACCTCCTGGTTTTCGCGAAAGGTACCGCTCTGTTTCAGCATTTGATCAACGAGCGTTGTTTTGCCATGATCAACGTGCGCAATTATGGCGATGTTTCTAATATCTTGGTGCATAACGGGGTATTTTATTATAGGACTGCAGTTGGGTTTGTTGCTGCCAGCCGGAATGAAATTGAAATAGCCTGCAAAGATACGGTTTTATTGCGGGAATTCATTATGCTGTTTCACCCTTTTTTTGATTTGCTCGGGATTGAATACATTATCGTGAACAAATATTCATCTAACCCAAACGAATTATGGATTTAGAGATTGAAAATCAGCGATTTATTGTTTGCGGAGCCAGCAGCGGCTTCGGCCGCGCAATAGCCGAACGGCTGCTTGATGAAGAGGCTTCGGTGGTTGCAATAGCGCGTCGGGAAAGCAAATTACAGGAGTTAAAAAACAAGTTCGGGGCACAAGTGCATATCATTACGGGTGATTTAACACTTTCGAGTACCCGTGAAAAAATTATAGCACAGGCGAAAAAAGGGCCAGCTCCATGGGCTTGTGATTAACGCCGGCGGTCCGCCCACCGGAACGCCGCTTGAAACAAACATGGACCAGTGGGACGAAGCATATACAACCGTAATGCGCTGGAAAGTTGAGTTAACGCTTCGGCTTGCTCCATATTTTAAACAACATGAATACGGGCGCATTTTATTTATCGAGAGCCAATCAGTAAAGCAGCCGCTACCTAAATTGGTACTCAGCAACGCCTTCCGGGCCGGGGTGGTTGGATTTGCAAAATCGCTGGCACTCGAAGTTGCGGATGAAGGTGTAACGGTAAATGTGCTTGCACCCGGTTCACACGATACGCCGGCGATTGACCGCGTTATTCAAAAAGAAGTTGAAAACTCTGGTAAATCTTTTGACGAAGTGAAACAAGAAATGGAAGCCTCCATCCCCGTGGGGCGCTTTGGAAAAGGGCAAGAGCTGGCCTCACTTGCAGCCTGGATTTTATCACCCCATGCGGGCTATATTACCGGGCAGACCATCAGCCACGATGGTGGAAATATCAAAGGGA
>NNSL01000212.1 GCA_003123965.1 Balneolaceae bacterium SMO_bin1 | reverse complement strand
CGCATGAAAAATAGAAGTTCGAAGCAAATTCGCCGCGATTTTCCTGGAAATTTTTTTGAAGACAGAGGGCACGCTGTTGTAGAAAGCGCCCCTGTAGTACCTCGCGGAGACGCCACGCTGCTATTTACCAATGCCGGTATGAATCAGTTTAAGCCAGTGTTTATGGGCGAAAAAGAAAACATTACCAAAAACGGCAAGCAGTGGAAACGTGCCGTTGATACCCAACGCTGTATACGCGTAAGCGGCAAGCATAACGACCTCGAAGAAGTAGGGCGCGATACCTATCATCATACCTTTTTTGAAATGCTCGGTAACTGGTCGTTCGGTGATTATTTTAAAAAAGAGGCCATTTCATATGCTTGGGAGCTGCTGGTTGATACGTGGGAACTGGATTCCGATCGACTCTATGCTACTATTTTTGAGGGTGATGATGAAGACGGCCTGCCGGTAGACGAAGAAGCATGGAATTACTGGAAGAGCGAAACGGGGATCAATCCCGAACACATTTTGGAAGGCGATAAAAAAGATAATTTTTGGGAAATGGGCGATACCGGTCCATGCGGCCCTTGCTCCGAAGTGCACGTCGATTTACGCAGCGATGAAGAACGCGCCCAAACGCCCGGTGCGGAGCTGGTGAATAAAGATCACCCCAAGGTGATGGAAATTTGGAACCTGGTATTTATTCAGTTTAACCGCCAGCCGGATGGAAGCTTGGAAAAGCTGCCCGCCCAGCACGTAGATACCGGCATGGGCTTTGAGCGAATCTGCGCGGTGCTGCAGCAAAAAGATTCCAACTACGATACCGATTTATTTACGCCCATTCTTAATAAAATTGAAGAACTGGCCGGCATAAAATATGGTAGTGATGAAGAGGCTGATGTTGCCATGCAGGTGATCGCCGATCACATCCGGTCGGTAAGCTTTGCCATTGCCGACGGCGCTGCTCCCGACAACGAGGGCCGCGGATTTGTGGTACGCCGCATCTTGCGCCGGGCTGTCCGCTATGGCTGGGACAAACTAGAGCTGAAGCAGCCATTTTTCCACAAAATTGTCCCCACACTGGCGCAGCAATTTAAAGATGTATTCCCGGTTTTGGCCGATCAGCAAGATTACGTTGTAAATGTTATCCGTTCAGAGGAAGAAAGCTTCCTGGATACCCTGGGCCAAGGCATTGAACTTTTTAATGAAATAGCCGAAGGCAAGGACATGATTCCCGGCCAAGCCGCTTTTAAATTGCATGATACCTACGGCTTTCCCATCGACTTAACCCAGCTGATGGCACGTGAGCGAAATATGGAGGTAGATATTGAAGGCTTCCAAAAAGAAATGGCCAAGCAAAAAGAACGGGCTCGCGCTGCTGGTAAGTTCAAGGTTGATCAATCCAAGACCGGACAGTGGAACTGGCTGCATGAAAATCGCGAATCGGTGTTTGTGGGATATGACGAGATGGAAGTTGAAACGCGAATTATTGCATACCGGCAAAGCGAGGATCATCAGGCCGTACTGCTGGAGCAAACGCCTTTTTATGCCGAGAGCGGTGGACAGGTAGCAGATACCGGTACCATCACCAATGGAGAAGTTACCATGAAGGTGCTTGATGTACAGAAAAGCGAGCAGGGGTATGTTCATATCGTTGATACCCTGCCCAAAGAGCTTGCCGGAAAATGGCAGGCGCGCATTGACCGTCCGCGCCGGCGCGAAATAATGAAGCACCACAGCGCCACGCACTTGATGCATGCCGCGCTGCGAAAGGTACTCGGGGATCATGTAACGCAAAAGGGCTCGCTGGTGGATGATCATCACCTGCGGTTTGACTTTTCGCATTACGAGCAGGTATCCGATCAGGAGCTTAATGAAATTGAGCAGATTGTGAACGACCGCATTCAGGGCAATATTTCCAAGGGTGAAGAGCGGGAGGTACCGATCAATGAAGCAGAAAAACGCGGTGCTATGATGCTGTTCGGCGAAAAATACGGCGATAAAGTTCGTATGATAAGCTTTGATCCCGATTTTTCCCTCGAGCTTTGTGGCGGAACACACGTGAATGCTACGGGTGAAATTGGCTATTTCCGATTTACCAATGAATCTTCTGCAGCGGCCGGCGTTCGGCGCGTCGAAGCGGTAGTAGGACGTGCTGCCGATGAGTTGCTTCGTCAGGAGAAGCAGGTGCTTTCAGAAATAAAAAATGTTATCGGTCAGTCTGATAATCCCGCGGCTGACATCCAGCAGCTCATTGAAGAACGCAAACAGCTGGAGCGCGAAAAAGAACAGCTGGAGCGAAAGCAGGGCTCCGGCAAACTCGACGAATTAATGGCAACCGCTACCGAAATAAGCGACGGCATTATGCTGGTGACCGGCGAAGTACAAAATGCTGATATGGATCTTTTGAAGCAGCTTGGTTATGAAGCCTTGGAGAAAAAGCCTGAAAACACGATCACAATTCTGGGATGCAAGGATGCTGAATCCGGGAAAGTATATATAGCTGCCAGCATTACCGAGGACTTGATCAAAAAACAAGGGCTCAAAGCCGGTGATCTTGTACGAGAACTGGGCCAGCAGTTGGGAGGCGGTGGCGGTGGTCAGCCGAACCTGGCAACCGCCGGCGGTAGCAAACCCGAAAAGCTTGAGGAAGTTCTAGCCGGGGCGTCTGATCTCATCAAAGAACGTTTGTAAAAGTAGTAAAAATGGAAGCGACCGCTTTCTGTTATCTTTGATTATTTTAGGTATATTTAGCACCACATTTTTACAGACCAATTTAAACCATTGCCGAAATAAGTTTTAACGCATATGGCAGAGAAAAATAAGAAAAAAGACAGCGAAGTTACCTTTACTCCATCCGGCACCGGGATCCGGAACAATGGAAAAATTGAACGCAGTACGGATCTGCCCGGCACGACGAATAAAAAGCATAAAACGCTTGGGCTTTCCGAAGAGGATTTGATTGACATGTTCCATCAGATGTACCTGCAGCGGCGGTTTGAAGAGCGTGCCATGCAGATGTATCAAAAAGGAAAGTTCGGTGGATTCCTGCACTTGTTCATGGGACAAGAGGCCATTTCAACCGGAACCGTGTATGCACTCAATGACGACGATGACATCATTACGGCCTACCGCGACCACGGCTGGGGGCTGGCACGCGGTATTACTGCAAAAGAAGGAATGGCTGAGCTATATGGCAAGAAAACAGGCTGCTCTAATGGAAAGGGCGGCTCTATGCACTTTGCCAAAGTTGAAAATCACTTCTGGGGTGGGTATGGAATCGTAGGTGGACACATTCCACTCGGCGGCGGCATCGCTTTTGCCAATAAGTATAAGCAGAACGATCGCGTAACGGCTTGCTTCCTTGGTGACGGCGCTGTGGATCAGGGAGCTTTTC
>NNSL01000414.1 GCA_003123965.1 Balneolaceae bacterium SMO_bin1 | reverse complement strand
CTGGCGAAAATGCCCGGCAGATCGGTTTTCGTCGACTGCCCCTTTGTTTGGATGTAGCCCACATCATCCATCGTAAGTACATCCTTGAATAGATCGGTATTCGGCTTGTGACCGATGGCAATAAATACCCCGGTCACATCATCGAGCGTGGTAACTTCCTGCGTTTCGTTATTGATAACTTTAACACCATTTACGGCATCTTCACCCAGCACTTCCTGCAACTCGGTATCCCACATGAATTCGATTTTCTCATCATTGAACGCGCGCTGCTGCATCGCTTTGGATGCCCGCAATTCCTGCCTGCGGTGCAGTACGGTTACTTTGCTTGCAAACTTGGTGAGGAATGTAGCTTCTTCCATGGCCGTGTCGCCGCCACCAACTACAATTACGTGCTCATCACGGAAAAAAGCGCCATCACAGGTGGCACATGCCGAAACGCCCTTGCCGCGCATACGCTGCTCACTTTCCAGCTCCAGCCATTTTGCCGAAGCTCCCGTGGAAATGATAATTGATTTAGCTGAAAGCTCTGTTTCTTCATCAACTACCAATTTATAAGGGCGCTCGCTAAAATCGATGTCGGTCACCATGCCGTAGCGGCAGTCAGCGCCAAAACGCTCGGCTTGTGCGCGAAAGTCCTGCATCATTTTCGGCCCCATCACACCCTCGGGGTAACCAGGATAATTTTCTACATCCGTTGTTTGCATAAGCTGTCCGCCTGGCTCGGCACCTTCAAACACAAGAGGGCTCAAATCAGCCCGAGCGGAATAAAGTGCTGCCGTTAAACCAGCCGGTCCGCTGCCAATTATTACTACATCAAACGTTTTTCCTGCAATATTTTCCATCAGATTTACTTTTTTCTATGTTTCGAAATTCATGTTAAAGTACAAAAAATAGCGGTAAGGATAGAGCCGAATTTTCTATCATGGCCATAAGAATCACCAATAAATCTTTCACCTACTTGCACATAGATGTCATGATGTTCAAATATCTTTCCTCTAAAAATTTGCAATCCATCTAGTTTTCTATAATTTATTTTTCCTAACAAATTGTGGAGGTAGATGTGGTAATAGCAGTTCCGAAAGAAACAGCTGAGCACGAAAAACGGGTGGCCCTTGTGCCCGAAACCGTAAAAAAGCTGGCTGATCTTGAGTTTGATATTCACCTTGAAGCCGGCGCCGGCAAGGCTGCTAATTACTCGGATGAATCGTTTAGCGAAGCCGGCGCTACCATCATTGAAAACCGCGATGATTTATTCGCCAATGCCGACATTCTTATCAGCATTAATACGCCCCCACCGCAAGATCTTAAAAAGTTAAAAGAAGGGGCCATCCTTATCTGTTTCCTCTGGGCTTTGCAGAATGAAGAAACTGTAGCACTGCTAAAGAAAAACAACATTACCGCCCTGGGTATGGACACGGTTCCACGCATTTCCCGAGCGCAGAACATGGATGCCCTTTCCTCTATGAGTTCTATTGCTGGCTATAAATCCGCGCTTATAGGCGCAAATGAACTGGACCGTTACCTGCCCATGATGATGACCGCCGCCGGAACCATTGCCCCCGCCAAAGTTCTGGTACTGGGCGCGGGCGTTGCCGGCTTGCAAGCTATTGCAACAGCGAAGCGATTGGGCGCAGTTGTCGAAGCTTTTGATATCCGTGCCGCGGTAAAAGAGCAGGTTGAAAGCCTTGGAGCCACATTTGTTGAAGTTGAAGAGATAGACGATGATACTGAAACCGAAGGTGGTTACGCCAAAGAACAATCTGAAGACCAGCAGGAGCGGCAGCGGCAGGTTATACATAAGCATGCCCAAAAGTCAGATATTGTTATTACTACGGCACTAATACCGGGCAAGCCGGCTCCACTGCTTATCACCAAAGAGATGGTGCATGATATGCACCCGGGCGCTGTAATTGTGGATATTGCGGCCGAGCAAGGTGGCAACTGTGAGCTGACGAAAGCGGGCCAGAGTGTTGATATCAACGGCGTAAAAATTATTGGCCCCCTGAACCTGCCCAGCAGCCTTGCCTATCACGCCAGCCAGCTGTATTCCAAAAACATGATGGCACTGCTCAATCACCTGCTCGATGAGGAAGGTAAACCTATCTTCGATTTTGAAGATGAAATTACACTGAAAACAACAATTACGCACCAAGGCGAAATTATCAGCCCAATGCTTAAAGAGAATTGAAATTAGAAATTAAGAATGATGAAAAGCTGCTTTCAATTCCTAATTCTAACTTTTTTCATTCCTAATTTTTTTAGAACCAGAATATTAACTGATAAGCCAAACACTATGTCGGGCCTAATTTTCAACTTATTCATCTTCGTGCTCGCCTCGTTCGTCGGTTTCGAGCTTATTTCCAAAGTTCCACCCACCCTGCACACGCCGTTGATGTCGGGCGCCAACGCTATATCCGGCATTACCATAATTGGAGCATTGGTGGTGGCCGGGCAAACCGGCAGCGCTTATGCACAGTGGATTGGGCTGGCTGCTATCATTTTCGCGACCATTAACGTAGTGGGCGGATTTATGGTGACCGACCGCATGCTGGAAATGTTCAAAAAGAAGAATAAACCTCAAAAGGAGGATACCAATGAGTGAGTTTTTACCTCCTTCAGTTCAGGCCTACATTCCGGATATCATCCAGCTTTTTTACCTGCTGGCCACCGGCGTATTTATTGTAGGAATTAAACGCCTGGGATCACCGGCTACCGCGCGATCAGGCAATCAGCTCGCCGCTTTAGGTATGTTCATCGGCATCATCGTAACGCTTTTCGATCAGCAAATTCTGTCTTTTCAGCTCATTATCGCGGGCATCGTAATCGGTAGCGCGATCGGTGCATTTGCTGCCAAGAAGGTAGAAATGACCGCCATGCCCGAAATGGTGGCTATTTTCAACGGATTTGGCGGCGGGGCCTCTGCACTGGTGGCCTGGGGTGAATTTTCACGTGTAGCGCCAACAGCATTTGGCACACAGGATCTTGTGACGATCGGCTTAAGTATTCTCATCGGCTCCATTACCTTTACCGGCAGCTTTATCGCGTTTGGTAAACTCAAAGGGTTTATCAGCGGTAATCCCGTTACATTTCCCGGGCAAAATATTTTTAACCTGCTGCTTACCATCGGTACCTTTGGCCTAATTGCATGGTTCACCATTGATCCGACAACCCAGCTGGCCTTTTGGCTCATTTTTGGAATCGCGTTATTGCTGGGAGTGCTCACCGTGATGCCCATCGGTGGAGCCGATATGCCCGTAGTGATTTCTCTGCTAAACTCATACTCTGGCCTTGCCGCCGCCATGGCCGGCTTTGTCATCAACAATAACCTGCTGATTATAAGCGGTGCGCTGGTGGGTGCAGCCGGACTAATTCTCACTAATATTATGTGCAAGGCTATGAACCG
>NNSL01000421.1 GCA_003123965.1 Balneolaceae bacterium SMO_bin1 | reverse complement strand
GGTCTTTTTTTCTACTGTTTTATTGATCGCTTTCCGTATCAAAACAGAAGAGGCGGCGGCTGCAAGCCCGGAAATAATGGCAAATGAATTCTCAGTTAAAAATTTTTTCAAGATGATGGGTTTTGGTTCGACTGGACGAGATATAGAAGATCAATATGAAAACTTTTCTCTTGCCCTCCAATTTTCAAAAGCGTCTACGATTTTTAACCGTTTTTATTCTTCAAAGTTGGAGTTAATACCATACAGATTCTTGCGGCGGTCTGCAGGATCGGCCTTGGTAATAATTAGGTCTTCATTCCAGCGCGTGTTTGATTGCACCTTTCTATTTATGGTTTTGATTAAATCGTTGCGCAGTCGTCGCCGGTAATCATAGTTTTCAATGGCAGGCCACATGTGGGATTCAATTTCATGAGTTTCGTAAAACCGTTTTTCACGATTGAGGTAGGAAATCATTTTTCGTTCATCGCCCGTAAGCCATTTTTGATCTTCAATGTTCTGAAGTGAAAATTGGTCTGTACTTGTTTCTGGTGATGGCCCGAGTTTCTTTCGGCCAATAATTAGTGCCAGTATAAAAAGTAGAATAAAAAACCCAATCCCTCCGATCCAGGCCAACCAATTTTTACCGCCCTTGCTCTGTGAAAAACTTGCTAAAATGGCGCTTTCATTGACTGTATAAACCCGAATTGGCAGCATGTCGGTATTTGTAAGATTATCAAATCCAACAAAGACCAGACTTTGCGATGGTTGATTATAAAAAAAGTTCGCTGGCATAAACTGTTTTGAACTCCCGAAATTAATTCGGAAAAGATCATGCATAGTACCGTTATTTACGTCAATAGGCTTAAAGTAAATAATGTCCTTGGTTTGATTAACCCGCCGAAAGGGCAAATACCACAAGTTGCTTTGAGGACTAAACGCTGAGCTTGAAATTTTGTTCACCCGGCTAAGGGCTTTTAGGGCCGAAGTTTTGTGAAATTCCAGAGAGTCTATGGAGAAATTACCAATCTCAGTCCATCGGTCATCTGCAAAAGAGTAGCTCCAAATATCGTGCTTTTGGTTTATGGTGGTAAAATGGTCGTCTTGCCGACCTGATTGAGGATGGCTTCCACCGTAAATAAACAGCTGATTTTTAGGAGAACTGTAGGCCCCGGTATACGGGGAGCGCGGACTTGGAAAAGTAGATGACGGGACAACGGGTTGCAGATTCCATTCGTTTATTCTGGAATTATAGAACGTAAGCTGGTTTTCCCAGTCCCAAAAACCATAGCCTCCAAATGCATGCAGCGTGCCTGTACTATCATAAAAAGGATAATGGGCATATTGGTTTTTGTGATCAAAGGAATCGTCAACCCGCTTTACAGCATAGTTATTTAGGTTAATTTCGTATACCAACCCCACTCCACGCGACCATAACTGCAGTTTGTTTGTTCCGGAATTGTACCCGAATTCAAACTCTTGAATATCCTCGGGTCTGGTTTGCAAGGAATCTAAAAAAGTCCAGCGAGTGGTCGGTAAATCAAACTGCCACAATCCCGAATCAACAAGAACAAAAATACGCTGCTTTGTGGTATCAATATCAGCATAGAGGTAGGACTCTTCTTCGAGCACGGGCCCGGTTTCTTTTGATAAAAGTTGCCCCTTAACTACCTGTGCATAAAGTGTGTTTGGTGAAAGTACAGTAATTATGAAACCAGCTAAAAACAGGCTCAGCACAAAGGAAATAGCGAAAGTTCTGAACTGGTTCATAAATTGGTTGGTAACTTTATCAACGAATAGTTAGCATTGACTCGTCGAGAGAAAAACTAATCACTTATTAGGGAAACATCTACAGACTGTTTATTAAGGGAGATGCCTTGGCGTTATTCATATCACCGGGGCACTCTTCCAAATCATACGCAAAATTAACTTCACTTTCCCGATTTTATTGTCCATTTTGGTTCATCATAAACTATGACAGCTTTTCTATAAGACCAATATTTGATGAACAACGATACAAATGCCCCTATTCGCACTGGCATGTCCGCCGATGCCTTTCGAGATGATATTCAGCAGCATTTACGCTATACACTGGCCAAAGATAACTACGCAGCCACGCAGTGGGATTTATATCAAAGCGTAGCGCTAAGTGTGATGGATCGCCTGCATGAACGCTGGATCACTACACAGCACGGCTATTATGACCGACGGGTAAAGCGGGTGTATTACCTATCTATGGAATATCTCATCGGGCGGTTGCTGGACAATATGCTTGTTAACCTGGGGCTGCAGGAAGAGGCTCAGAAAGCATTTGCCGAACTGGGGCTAGATTACAATCGTATTCGTGAAACAGAGGTGGACGCAGGTTTGGGCAATGGCGGACTTGGGCGCTTGGCGGCTTGCTACCTCGATTCCATGGCCACGCTTGGCATCCCGGCTATCGGCTACGGCATACGGTACGATTACGGCATTTTTGAGCAGGATATCCAGAATGGTTTCCAAATTGAAAAGCCTGATATGTGGCTGCAATACGGCTGGCCGTGGGGCATACGCCGGCCGGAAATTCAGTATCCGGTACAATTTTATGGCAAAACAATCACGGAAAAAGACGAGCACGGCCACATTAAGTTCCATTGGGTTGACACACACGATGTAATAGCGCAAGCATACGACACTCCCATTCCCGGTTACCGAAATGAGGTTGTGAATCACCTGCGGTTGTGGGGAACGGCCACGGCTCACAATTTTGATTTGCAGAGCTTTAACGAGGGGGAATACGTTAATGCTATGCGACGTAATGTGATGGATGAAAACATCACGCGTGTATTATATCCGAATGATGAGGTGCACCTTGGCCAAGAATTACGACTAAAGCAGGAATACTTTCTTGGTTTCTGCAACGCTGCAGGATGCATTTCGGCGATTTAAGAAGCAGTTTGATGATTTTGGCAAGATCCCCGAACAGATGGCTGTGCAATGCAATGACACGCATCCGCACTTGGCTATCCCGGAAATGATGCGCCTGTTAATGGATAAAGAAGGCCTCGGCTGGGAAAGAAGCTGGGGTATTGTTACGGATACGGTCAACTATACCAACCACACCTTAATGCCTGAAGCGCTGGAACAATGGCCACTTTCGCTAATGTCAACCCTCTTGCCCAGGCATGTGCAGATTATTCGCGAAATAGACCGGCGTTTTTTAAACACTATTGCTATAAACAGCCCGGAGCAGCGCGAGCGCAAAAAACGGATGCGCATTGTAACCGATAAAATGAATGCCTCAGTGCGGATGGGAAACCTTGGAGCTATTGGTTCTAATAAAATCAATGGGGTTTCTAAAATCCACAGTGATTTAATGAAGAAGACGATATTCCGTGATTTCTATCAGGAATTCCCTGAAAAATTCACCAATGTGACAAATGGAATTACACC
>NNSL01000264.1 GCA_003123965.1 Balneolaceae bacterium SMO_bin1 | reverse complement strand
TGTTCGGCGGCCAAAATATCAACAAAGCCGCGGCTAAAAGCATCAAAATTGTAGGTATTTTTGATATGCCGGTTCAGTGATGCCGAGTTGAATTGCGTGAGCACGTAAATGCGGCGAATTTCAGAATTCAGGCAATTTGATATGGGAATATCCACCAGCCGGTATTTACCCGCAATGGGCACGGCCGGTTTGGAGCGCATTTTGGTGAGCGGAAAGAGCCGTTTGCCCTGTCCGCCGCCGAGAATTACTGCAATCACTGAGTTCTTCATAAGCCCTCCTCCGTTAGTTCTTTATACATGGTAATATACTTTTTTGCTGATGCATTCCATGAAAAATCGAGCTGCATAATTTTTTTTCTGAGCGCAAAAAATTGCTCTTTCTGTTGATAGAGCAAGCGTGCCCGATTGATCGCTTCAATGGCTGCCTCCAGCGTAAAATCTTCGAACACAATGCCGCAGCCGTCCGGCTTGCTAATGTCTTTCACGGTGTCTTTGAGTCCCCCTACACGGTGCACAACCGGCACGGTGCCATAGTGCATGGCATATATTTGATTGAGGCCGCAGGGCTCCACGCGCGACGGCATGATGAGAAAATCGCTGCCGGCGTAGATCTGGTGTGCTAGCTTCTCGTTGTAATTCAGCGAGGCATCAAAAAATCCGACGAACTTATTGCTCATTTCATCAAACCTTGCATGCAAATCGCGGTCACCGGTGCCTAAAACAATAAAGCTGGCATCTCCTTCCTCTTTGATAATGGAGCTGAAAAGATCCGGCAGTAAATCCGCGCCTTTTTCATATGCCAAACGACCAATAAACGAAATAAGCGGCCGGTCGGGATTCAATTCAAATTCCTGACAAAGCTGTTCTTTATTTTTTCCTTTCCCTTGCTGAACCGATGCTAAATCAAAGTGATGATCCAAAAATGGATCCATGGCCGGGTCCCATACATCAGTGTCTATGCCATTGAGTATTCCAAGCGATTTATACTGATTGTCTGCAAAAAGATATTCCAGACCGCTGCTTCGATGCGTTAACTCTTTCATATACGAAGGCGAAACTGTGGTGATTTGCCAGCAGCATTTTAGTCCGGCCGCCAGGCTATTCAGCGCACCATTCCATTCCAAAAGGCCCGCATCAGTGATATTAAAATTCGGAAGCAGCTGCTGAATCTCATGCCCGTACGCACCTTGGTATTCGGCATTGTGCACGGTTAATACGGTAGGGATATCTGCGAGGGATGCATAAGTGGGGCAGCAGGCCGTCATAAAAGGAATCAGGCTGGTGTGATGATCGTGGCAATGCAGCAGGTCGGGTTGATTATTTCTTTGGACGAGCCACGCCAGCACCGCACGCTGAAAAGCAATGAACCGCCGGGCTTCATCACCGCCATATACATCCGGGGTATCAAAATATTCAGGGATTTTTACGACGAAGAGCGGGAATTCAATATCACCATCTTCTACTTTCCGAATTTCAAATTCAACTTTCTCATCACCCTCCCAAATAAAATATCCCTCGTAAATAGAGCGGAAAGATTGGTCATTGAGCCACTCAGTGCCATATTTTGGCATTATTACCGAAGCGTTGAGCCCTTGTTTATTCAAATATTTGGGCAAACTGCCCACTACATCAGCCAGGCCGCCCACTTTGGCCGCCGGATAACACTCCGCACTGATGTGTAAAATTTCCAAAACTCCGTAACTTTTTAATTTTTATTTCGTGCAATATAGCGGTTTGAAATTCATCTGAAAACCGGGGTACATTATCATTTCTTAAATTTTATGTTTCCCGTTTTGATGATTCAAAATATTCAATAAGTTGGTTTCGGTCTGAAAAAATAAATTTAGGGATATGCCAGTCATACAATTTCGTGAGGTCAGTAAATCATTCGGTGATACCAAAGCCGTGAATGACGTCAACTTTAAGGTTACACAGGGGCGCATTTTTGGGTTGCTCGGTCCCAACGGAGCGGGCAAAACTACTGCCATCCGCATGATTAACCACATTCTCATTCCTGACTCGGGTCAAATTACCATCAATGGACAGGAACCCAGCCCCGACACCCAGCGCATGATTGGCTATTTGCCCGAAGAGCGCGGCCTGTACAAGAAAATGAAAGTGGGCGAACAGCTCATTTATCTAGGCCAGCTGAAGGGCATGACGGCTGACGAAGCCAAAAAGGCCGCCCGCTACTGGCTGGAACGATTTGATGCGCTCGACTGGACCGACAAAACCGTGGGCGAACTTTCTAAGGGGATGTCGCAAAAAATTCAATTTATTGCCACCATCGCGCACGACCCGGATATCTATATCTTCGATGAACCATTCAGCGGGCTTGATCCCATCAACAGTGAAACGCTGAAAGAAGTGGTGCTTGAACTGCGCGACAAAGGCAAAACCATTCTGTTTTCAACGCACCGCATGGAACAGGTAGAGCAAATGTGCGATGAAATCTGCCTGTTCAACAAAGGCAGAACCGTGCTGAATGGCGATCTGCGCCAGATAAAAAGCTCATTCGGTAAGAACACCATCAACCTTGAGTTTGAGGGCGATCCCAGCTTTCTCGATCGGCTTGAGAATGTGCGCATCAACAACCGTTCTACCAACTTTGCAGAAATTCGCGTGCTCGACGGACAAAGTCCCCAGCACATTTTACAAACGGCCATGGACAACGCCGAAATTTATACCTTTAAACGAGTGGAGCCCTCGCTGCAAGAGATATTTATCTCAACCGTGGGCGAAGATAACATCAACGCAAATGAGCTTGCCTAACCATGATTGACTTTCGAAAATTAATGATCATCATTAAGCGCGAATACCTGACGCGCGTGCGCACCAAGGCGTTTATCGTGATAACCATTCTTATACCTATCGGTATTATCGTGTTGATGGGGGCGCCCATTCTTTTCCAGATGATGGACGCCGAACAGACGTACAAAATTGCCATCAAAGATAATTCCAATGCCATTTATTCGCGTATGGCTGAGCTCGATTCCGCGCGCTATGTTGACCCCGGCACAAAAACGGTGGATGAGCTGCGGCAGGATGTTATCAACGAAGATATTGAGGGATTTATCGTTATTGATGAAACCGATTTGCAAAGTGCGGAAGCATTTGAAATGGTTTACGGCGGCAGCGGCGGCATTTCTCTGGTCACCGATGTACGTGATGATTTGCGAACCGCCGTGCGCGAAGTTCGGCTGGCCCAGGCACAGGCCTCTGATGAAGTTTTAACTATTCTTGAAAGCCGTCCTGCATTAAATACACGTACTTTAACTGCCGAAGGCACAGAAACAGAATCGAATACCTTTATGCTTTCAGCAGTCGGTTATGTGATGGCCTTTATAATTTATTTCGCCATTTTCGGTTATGGTGGCTACGTTATGCGCAGCGTTATTGAAGAGAAAAC
>NNSL01000214.1 GCA_003123965.1 Balneolaceae bacterium SMO_bin1 | reverse complement strand
TTTTTTACAGTGATGTTCATTCTGTTGATGCAGTTCTTGATTCTGCATATTCACCGGTTTGATAGGCAAAGGGCTGCCTTTTGGAGTCATCGTTGAGCTCATCCTAACCAACCTTGCCTACATGGTAGTGCTGGCAGCGCCCATGGCTGTGCTTGTGGCTTCCCTGATGGCATTTGGAAATTTACGGAGCTTAATGAGCTCACTGCCTTGCGTGCGGCAGGCATCAATCCAATCCGAACGGTTACGCCCGTATTGGCCGCCGGGCTGTTACTTTCTATTTTTCTCATGTGGTTTTCGAATGATGTACTGCCCGATGCCAACCAGCGCGCCCGTTCTCTTTTCTTGGATATCCGCACTAAAAAACCCGGTTTCGACCTTCAGGAAAACGAGTTTTACGACGGGATTCAAGGCTATACGTTTTTAGTTAAGAATATCAATTCTGAAACGGATTCTTTGTACAACGTCACCCTTTTTCAGGAAGAGACCTCAGATAATAATCAAGCCATAATTAGAGCCGATAAGGGGTACTTACAGAGCAATTCTGACGAAACACTCACCCTTTTTCTGTACGACGGCTCCATTAACCGGATTTTAAAACGAAGCCGCAATGAGGACGCAAACAGCTCCATGGAGCGCAGTAAGTTTAATCGCTACCGCCTTAGTTTTGATCTTTCAGAAATGGCTTTCTCGCGCTCCAATCCCGACAAACACTCCCGCACTGAACGAACTATGGATGCCCAAACCATGCTGGCCGTGGTAGATACGCTGGAGCGGGAAATTGAAACCCAGAAAAATCAAGTGTACGGCGCACACACTTTTCTGGGCGATGTGGAAATTGATGAACAGCAAGGCAACCAGTTTTCACTCAGCCCCGATACAACAACTGCCGATTCACTATATGCCAGCACCTATACGCTGCTAAAAATGGCAGAAAACCGCAATGCCCAAACCCAGCTGTATGAGTCGGCCCTTAAAGATTTGCGGAGTTATCGTTCAACTTTTGAAAACCTGCAAGTAAACACAGAGTGGCGGGTTAAACGCATTGCGCGTTACTGGGTTGAAATCTACAAGAAATTCTCTATTCCCCTGGCCTGCCTCATTTTTGTACTTATTGGTGCTCCCATCGGCATGTTTACTAAAAAAGGCAATCTGGGGTATGCGGCGCTCATCGGCGTGGTTTTCCTCACCTTTTTCTGGATCACCATTATACAAGGTGAAAAGCTGGCCGACCGGCTTTTTATTTCACCCTTCACCGGCATGTGGTTTTCTGATATTTTATTAGCCATAGCGGGAGCCATTATGATGCTGCAAATTTCTACCTCATTCCGAATTTCTAACCTATGGAATAGCCGTGATTAAAAAGCTGGATAAATATATTTTCTTGCGCCTGCTTGGCATTACGCTATTTGTTGTTGGCGTATTGATTTTCATCTTTGTGGTGATTCACTTCTCTGATCACAGCGAAGATTTCACCGACAACGGGGCCACTTTTACGCAAATATTTACCATATATTACCCCAATTATATTCCGGAAATGATACGGTTGGTTACCCCCGTGGCCGTTTTTGTTGCCTGTTTGTATTTGACGGGCCAAATGGCCGAACGCCTTGAAATTGTGGCACTTAAAGCCGCCGGTGTAAGTCTATATCGTTTACTTGCACCCTATCTGGTTTTTGGGTTTCTAATGATGGTCGGCGTCAGCTATCTCGATGGTTTTGTAGTACCCGAAACCAATGCAAAACGCTTTGCTTTTGAGGAAGAATACCTTGCCGGTAGTACCCAGAAAATTGATGACCAGAATATTTACAGGCAGGAATCAGAAAATACCATTCTCAAGATCAACTATTACAACCCCGCCCAGAGCAGCGGCTACCGGGTAGAATTCTTCACCTTTGCGGATGATACGCTACGCGAAGCCATCGATGCGCGCCAGATGAAATGGAATGCCAAAAAAGAAATGTGGACGCTGATTAACGTTAGCCGCAAACGCTACACAAACGAAGGCTTTCAGCTTTTTGAGACCGATTCGTCGGACACAACGCTCAGCATTTTACCCCGCGATTTAGCCCGGACCACTTCTGATATTTACCAGCTTACCTATCCTGAAGCGCAGGAATATATACAATCCATTGAGCGAAGCGGAGCCGGCTCTGTAGAAGAGCCTAAGGTAAAACTTTACGGCCGGCTGGGATACCCGTTTTCGATAATTATAGTCAGTATCATAGGGTTTGCGCTGGCATCAGTTCGGCGGCGTGGCGGAAAAGGATTTTATATTGCGGCAGGACTTGCTATCAGCTTTTTGTACCTCGCTATGATAAAAGTGATTGAGCCTTTTGGCGGGCAAGGTGTGCTCACTCCCGCCCTTGCCGTAGCTATACCGCATCTATTCTTTCTTATCATTGGTATTAGCCTGCTGATCGGCGCCCGAAAATAACCCCCGAAAGTCGATACCAGAGATTTACTAAGAAACCGAGTAGTTTGGTGATTCTTTTGTAATCTGTACTGAATGCGGGTGACTTTCTTTATACGATGCCGATGAAAATCTGCACAAATTCAGCGTGCTGCAGCGCATCGATATTTTCGGCACCCGTGTAACCCATGGCCGCCCGCAGGCCGCCTTCCATTTGGTGCACAACTTCACTCAGATATCCTTTATAAGGCACACGTCCTTCAATACCTTCGGGTACAAGCTTTTTAATGTCATCTTCCACATCCTGGAAGTAACGATCTTTTGATCCTTTTTCCATCGCTCCCAGGCTGCCCATACCTCGGTATGATTTATATTTTCGCGATTCGTAAATAATAGTTTCACCCGGGCTCTCATCAACCCCGGCGAACATCGATCCCATCATTACCGCATCGGCGCCCCCGGCAATAGCTTTGGGGATATCGCCCGTTTGCTTTATGCCTCCGTCTGCAATCAAGTCCGATGCCATGTTCGCGGGTATATTCTGCCACTTCCATGATGGCGCTCAGCTGCGGTACGCCTACCCCGGTAACTACACGCGTGGTGCAAATGGAGCCGGGCCCTACGCCTACTTTAACAATATCGGCGCCAGCCTCATCCAGTGCCTGGGCAGCGGCTTTGGTAGCAATATTTCCGGCAATGAGATTCAATTCGGGGTACGTGCTTTTAACTTTCTCTACCATATCGAGTACGCCGGCAGAGTGGCCGTGGGCAGTATCAATGGTGATGACATCCACCCCCGATTCGACCAGTGCGTCCACTCGGTCCAAGGTGTCGGGTGTTACGCCAACGGCTGCCCCCACACGCAGGCGCCCCATATCATCTTTACAGGCGTTGGGAAAATTCATTTTTTTCTCGATATCCTTAAAGGTAATCAGCCCCACCAGCTTCATATCATCATCAACAATCGGCAGCTTCTCAACCTTATGATCCTGCAGTATTTTTTCGGCTTCTTT
>NNSL01000215.1 GCA_003123965.1 Balneolaceae bacterium SMO_bin1 | reverse complement strand
TTGTACCTTTCCAATAGAGAGCAAGTATAGAGGTAGGGCCTATTGCCGCTCCAAGCCCCGCCCAGGCAAAAAGTACCAGCCAAAACACCAGCTCCTGAGCAACTAAACTAAAGACCAAGGCTATGGCTACAAGCACTACCACAATAATTCGGCTATATAGCACCAGTTTCCGCTGAGTAATCTCCTGACCTTTTTTTATAAGCTTGTCATACAAATCGCGAACCACCGATGATGCCGCCACCAGCAGTTGTGAGTCTGCCGTAGACATAATGGCGGCAAAGATAGATGCGACTACGACCCCAAAAATTATGGGATGCAGGTGCTCTTGTGCCAAAGCAGGATAAAGGTTTTCAGTGTCACTGGCTGGCAGCAAATCCACCTCCGGAAAATAAACCCGGCCGGCTAAACCAATAAATATGGCACCCCATCCCATCAAAACATTCCATATGGTACCCACAACCGCCGACCATCGCAGCTGCTTGGGATCATCAATAGACATGTAGCGAGAAAGAATGTGCGGATTCCCCGGCGATCCAAGCCCAATACCCAGGAAGCCAAGGAGTCCCCCAAAACCAATAGCTAAAGGGTCTGCAAAGCCTGCTTCCATATTATTTAATTCCGATAGAACCTGGGGCAATCCACCCGCATTCCAGATAGCAATAAAAGGGAGCACCACCAGCGCAAAAATCATAAATATTGCCTGAAACATGTCGGTGAGGCTGACAGCCAAAAAACCGCCCACCACGGTATATACCATGATGATAATAGCGGTAAGAATAATGCCATTGGTTTGTGTAAGCCCAAAACTGGAGGCAAAAGCTTTACCACCCGCCACAAATTGCGCCGAAACATAACTGACCATAAAAATCAGGAATACGACAACCAGCGCAATGCGCAGATAGCCATTCTTATCATTGAATCGCTCGGCAAAAAAGTCAGGAACGGTAATACAGTTATAAGTCTCCGAAAAATTACGGAGCCTCCGGGCGTAATACAGAAAAAGAAAAAGCTCCACGATGACATACCCCATCACAGCCCAAATAGCTGAAGCCCCCTGGGCATAGGCCATGCCGGTTACCCCCACTAGAAGCCAGGCACTACGTCCCGATACCACTGCTGACAACGCCACCACAAATCTATTGATCTGGCGGCCGCCAATAAAAAACTCGCTGATACCTTCCGACGAAAAACGGGAAGAGTATATTCCTATACCAACGAGCAGCAAGAGGTAGCCAATAAATGCTCCAACGGCATACTGATCTGCCGCAATCGAGATAACCTGCGTTTCATCCATTATCACGGAATTTTACACGATAAGAAAGGGCCACTGCCAATCCAATAATCAGCAGTGGCACAACAAACATTATCAAATAAAATGAGGTCATAATTAATGGCGGTTATAAAGTCGCTAGCGCAATTCTAAATCATGGGAAAATGCCCATCTGATTATAGATGATACCCACCTTGTTAATTGCACTTAGGAAAGCCGCGGTACGAAGGTCTATATCATGTTCTTTTCGCAAATCATTGAGCTCGTTATAGGAGTTAATCATCGTTTCTTCAAGCCCGGAATCAACCAAATCTTTCTCATCTGCCCCTTGGGCCAGCACGCCCATTTCGGCTTCCGAAAATGTACGATCAGATATATTTTCAATAACATTCAGGATTTTACGATAGCTGCTCTCCTCAAACCGTTTTTCCATACGTCCAAACCGGACGTGAGAAAGATTTTTCAGCCATTCAAAATAGGATACTGTTACTCCGCCGGCATTGAGATAGCTATCAGGTATAATGAGCGCCCCTTTTTCCTTAAGAACATCATGGGCTTTAGCTGTTGTTGGCCCGTTAGCCGCCTCACCAATAATTTTTGCTTTAATATTAGCTACATTTTCTTCATTAATCTGATTTTCGAGTGCGGCCGGTATCAATATATCGCACTCGGCTTCCAGAACTGCAGTGTTACTTTCCAGCTCTTTGGTATCCCCAAATCCTAATATAGAACCGGTATCCTCGCGGTACTCCATCAACCGTTCAAGATCTATTCCTTCGGAATCATAAATGGATCCTTCAATTTCTGCTACACCAACCATGATGGCCCCGCCCTGAATCATATTTTGGGCTGCATGATAACCTACATTGCCAAGGCCTTGAATAACAAAGGTTTTGCCTTCCAGTCCGGCCTCTAAGCCAAGATCTTCCATATCTTCTTTATTTTTGCAGGCCTCTCGGATCCCAAAATATACTCCTCGGCCGGTTGCTTCGGTACGTCCGCGTACACCGCCTTGAGGGATGGGTTTCCCTGTTACACATGCTTCCGCATTAATATCGGATTTTAGCTGGCGATACGTATCTAAAATCCACCCCATTTCGCGAGCTCCGGTACCATAATCTGGAGCCGGGACGTCAGATCCAGGTCCCAAAAAATCCTTCTTTATCAATTCGTAGGTATAGCGCCGAGTAATGCGTTCAATCTCATCATCCGAAAATCGGGTTTTATCAATTTTTATACCTCCCTTGGCACCTCCAAAGGGTACATCAACAACAGCACATTTATAGGTCATAAGTGCTGCCAAAGCCATCGTCCATCTTCATTAACGGTGGTGCTAAAGCGAATACCTCCCTTGGTAGGTAATTTGTGGTGGCTATGCTCCACCCGCCATCCGTGAATTACTTCGATAGAACCGTCGTCGCGCTCAAGCGGAAAGGTAACATGATAAACGTTATTACAGATTTTGATTTGATCAAGCAACCCTTGGTCGTATTTCGAATATTTGGCTGCTATATCGAACGCCTCATTTACCTGGGCAAAAAATTTAAAATCGGACATAAAATAGGGTTTTAACTGGTGGAATATTTTAAAAAATATTTGCAACTCATTAGATCGACAATCGCAATATTATTACAGAGTGTCAACATTTATTACCCCTGTTTAAACATTGCCGTATGTATTCTCTTCCACTCTTCAGGTTTTCCATCGGTATGCATTAACACTACCTTTTTTGCAGTAAACCGGATGTAAAATTCGCGACCAATATTGTTGAGAATTTTCTCTTTTTGTTTCTGGTTCAAATCACCATACAGCAAACTAAGATGCGGCATATAATCATTTTTGTATTCATCAGGGCAATCAAATAAGCGACAGGCATTGTTATGCAGATAGTTGAGCCCTTCATTCTGTTCTACATGGATAAACAGTGATTGATAATACGTATTTAGGTATCCGGCCTTGGTAAGGTTTAAATCGAATGGAGCTACCGATGAGGCCAGCGTATCTGTCAACGGCACAAGCTCGGTTTTTGATGCCGTTAACCCTCCAAGCAATGTTACATGCGGAGAAAATGTCGGCGTATCGTACTTTTTGCTAAGCTCTTTAATACGCTGTTGTAATTTATAGGCTGTATCACCCGTGGGTTCCAACCAAAGCGAATATGTTTCTGA
>NNSL01000346.1 GCA_003123965.1 Balneolaceae bacterium SMO_bin1 | reverse complement strand
CTTTGCAATGCTCACAGAGCTGACGAACGAGTCGCTGAGCCATAATCAGATTCACCGCATTGGCAATAAGGAAAGGCTCTACGCCCATTTTATACAGCCGGGAGACTGCACTCGGCGCATCATTGGTGTGCAGGGTTGAGAACGTTAGGTGACCCGTGTTGGCCAGCTTAATGGCAATTTCAGCCGTTACAAGGTCCCGGATCTCACCAACCAGCACAATATCGGGGTCATGACGTAAGATTCCACGCATGGCCCGGTCAAAAGTCATATTCTCACTCAGCTTTAACTGCCGGGCGCCGTCAATGAGGTATTCCACCGGCTCCTCAACCGTAAGTACGTTCACCGTTGGATTATTAACATAGTAAAGCGCGGCAACCAGGGTGGTACTTTTACCACTACCCGTTGGACCGGTTATAATCACAATGCCCGACGGCTTTTCAATAGCTTTAACAAAGTCCGCCTTGGCCTTTTCCTGCAGACCCAGCACATTTAAATCGGTAATAACTTTACGATCATCAAGCACCCGCAGTACAATAGATTCAAATTTGCGGTCGAACTGTTCGCCTACCATGGGCATAATGGACACGCGGTACCGAATGTTGTGGCCGTCCACGGTTCGCTGGATGAAACCGTCCTGTGATGAATCGCGTTCAAAACGATCTACATTTCGTGTCTTATCTTTTATTACCGCAGCCAGTGCTTCTGGCTTAACCTTCTGCTGCTGGTGCCACATGTTGAGCTTGCCATCAATACGGAACAGAAAATCCGTGGTGGTTTTGCCGCTGGGCACCACGTGAATATCACTCACGCCCTGGCGCACCGACTCTACCAGCATCCCCTCAACAAGGGAATTAAGCATACTCTGGTTGATTTCGGCATCAATTTCCTGTTCGTCAACCTCGCTCTGCTCCTTGGTTACTTCGTCACTGAGATCGGTATCTACATAGTCGATCTCCTCAAACAGATCCAGAAATTCGTTTTTCTTTTCATATACCTTTGAGAGAATCTGCTCTATCAGCTCATGCCGGCAGTAGACAATTTCGTGGTGCTTAAAATTCAACTGCAGAATAAGCCCGTTCAATGATGGGTCAGTAGGATCGGCCGCGGCAACGGTGATCTTTTTTGGATCCTTCTTGATGGGAATGGCTTTTCGCTGCGTCAGCTGATCTACAATATCGTCGGGCAAATCTTTGATATGCTGCTTTATTTCGCCCAGCAGTTCATCGTCCAGCTCATCGCGGTCGGCAAACACCTCCTTAAAGGCGTAAATACTGGCAATTTCGCTCATAATTGTATGGCGATCGAGCCCAAGATCCTGGTATAGAATCTGCCCGATACGGCGGTTGCTGTCCGCCGGTTCTTCTTCAAGTAATACGAGCGCGCGCTCGAGATCCTCTTCAGAAATGATATCCCGTTTTACCAAAATATCAGCAATATGTCTGCGCGTATTAATTCGAGCCATGGTAGTGGTAGCAGTTTGTTATATAAAAGTACAGTCGGCAGCCGTCCGGATAAATGCAGCTAATAGCAGTGATAACAACTCATCTAAAGTATTTCCCAGTATTAAAACCGGTCTCTTATTAAAGAGAGGATGAAATATGGGTAGCTGCTTTGCCCTGTTCGCCGCCTTATGTTAACAAACGTACGTTAGATTATCTATTATCTTTTCAATTTTCTTACGAATGTACTAAAAGCTTTCAGTAAACCTTTATGTTTTATGACAAATCTATATTGAGAAACAATTTCATTCCGCCTCGGGCAACCAAAAGGTACACAAGCATATTCACGTGTTTCTTCTACACTTTTTTCGTTTAATTACTGAACCTGAGTTCAGATCATCAAATCAAAAAGTGTATGCAATTATCACCCTAAACACCCCAATCCTTCAAAAGTACTATCCGCTACATCGGTGTATTGGGTTTAATAAGCGCCGCCTCGGCCGAAATAATCGTAATAGCCACAAGCGCAATAAATATGAGCAGGTTAATAGCCAGCTGAATCATCTCAATCACCGACTCCATTTTATACGAAGTCTGAATCTCGTAGTATTGAGCCAGCTGCTTGGCATTCTCCTGCAGAGCGCCCGATTCGGCCCCCAGCTTGAAACGGCTGATAGCCGTGTCGGTGAACACCCCGGTTGCCTTCAGCGATTCCACCAGGCCGGCACCGTCTTTGAGCATCATTTTAATGGCCACCTCCTTCACCTGCTTTTCCATGTATTTGTTACGGCACGCCTCGGCGGCCACTTTAATCACTTCAATATTCTGCCCCGAACCGCTGTACAGCGTGTAGAATACGCGGGCAAAAATTTCAATACTGGTTTTATGCAGCAGGTCGCCAACTACCGGCACGTGTATGATATTCTTATCCAGCCAATATTTGCCTTTGGGTGTACGGACCCACCAAATAAATGCCCCAATTGGGCCTACAAATGCAAGGGTAATCAATATCCACCAGTCCTGCAGCCAGTAGCTAAAATCAAGCGTGGCGGCCGTCATGGGCGGCAGCTCAATATCGTACTCCAGGAACATTTCGGCCTGCAGGGGAAAAATGTAGCCCACAAAGAAGAGGATGGTACCAATAATGGCCACAACCATAATGGCCGGCATCATCAACGAGCGCCGCAGGTTTTTCTTAAAATCGGCATCCCGCTCCATAAACTTGGCCGTATTCTCAAATACCAGCGCCATATTACCACTGGTGGAGGCCACGCTGAGCATGTAGGCGGCAAATTCGCCAAACACATCCTCGTGCTTTTTGTACACTTCGTGCCCTTCCTTCCCTTCCTTAAGATCTTTCTGGATCTCCCTGATAACCTCTTTCAGGCGGGAGTTCTGGGTATCTTCATAAAGCAGGTTCAGTATTTCATCAAAACTCAGCTTTTGCTTAAGCAGATCGGCACAGAGGCGGATAAAGGTAACCACCTCACTCTGGGGCACGCCCCATTTAAAGTTGAACCACTTCTTATTAACACTAATTACTTTGTAACCCAGCTTGGTGAGCGCTTTTTCCACTTCCTCGGCACTGTAGGCCTGCTGCTCCCCTTTTACCGGATCTTTGCCGGGGCGCTGCACTTTGTACTTGTAGGTTTCCTTTTTTTGGAGCGCCTGAACGTCAAAGCCGTTAGCGCGTGCAATGCGATCCACACGTGCTTCGGCCTCCTTTTTTGAGGACGATTCAAATTCTGTTACAACAAGTTTGCCGTTTTGTGAGGTGGCGCGCAGTCGAAACTCTTCCATAGACCCATTATTGAATTGTAGTTGTACCCTGGCCGGGCAAGGCGATAAAAATGTAGTTCGTTTGTTTCAGTATTACAAGCTGGCTTTGATGTATGTGCTGTTTCCTAAAAAAGTACATCCATTATCTTAATTTATTTTTTTCCCTGAAAAAGAAGTTTCTCGAGCGAAGCGGAACAAAAATAAAACAGGATCATTAATTTT
>NNSL01000278.1 GCA_003123965.1 Balneolaceae bacterium SMO_bin1 | reverse complement strand
AGGGCTCGGAGCTCATCAATTTGTATGAAAACATGCTGGCGCAAAATGGTGTTGCACCACGCGATTATTTTGGTGAGTTGGTTAGCATCATTCAAACAGAGGAGAACCAGTTGCTCCTTGGTTTAGCGATGGGTCAGCTTGAAACCATTTACTGGAATCTGCTGACCGACGCCCAGCGAAATGAAGCGGCAGCAAATTTAGAGCAAACGCTCTGGAATGAGATGATGGATCAAGACGAGGCCAGTAAAAAGAAAACCTTCTTCGATACCTTCCGGAATGTGGCAACATCAAGCGAACAGCTTGAAAAAGTGTATAATATTTGGAGCAAAGAGCGAGAAATTGAGGGGCTAAATTTATCGGAGAACGACTACATCAGCATGGCGGGCAACTTGGCCGTAAAAATGCCGGTACGCGCTGACAGCATTGCGGCCAACCAACTAGAGCGAATTGAAAACCCCGACCGCAAGCGCCGGTTTGAGTTTATCCGGCCGGCTCTTTCGCCTGACCAAGATGTGCGTGATGAATTCTTTAACTCGCTGAAAGAGGAAGAAAATCGGCAAACCGAATCGTGGGTGCTCAGCGCTCTTGGGTATCTCCATCATCCACTGCGCGCCGAAGAATCGGAAAAATATATTCTTCCAAGCTTAGAGCTGCTGCAGGAGATTCAGCAAACCGGTGACATTTTCTTTCCCAAACGCTGGCTTGATGTCACTTTGTGCAATCACAGCTCCGATGAAGCCGTGGAAACCATCCGCACTTTTCTGGATGAACGGCCCGATTACAACAAACAGCTGCGCATGAAAATCCTTCAGGCTGCGGACATGATGTTCCGAGCCAACCGAATCAAAAATTAATTTTTGTAGGTGAACTTATTGCGCTAACCAGAAATATCACTCAATTTCAGCATCGGCCTCATATGTTCTCATCGCCCCTAAAAAGCAGGCCGTGGCTCCAATTCCGCACACTAAAATTACGCTGAACAATGCTTTGGAAGCAGCATATGGACCGGTAAAAACATAATCTATCAGCCAGCCGGTAAGTGGCGGCCCCACGCCAAAGCCAACAATACTAATCACAAATAAGTATACCGAACCGGCAAATCCCCGCATATCATCTTTCACAAAATATTGGATGAGCGCTGCGGCCAGACCGTTATAGGATGAGGAAATTACATTACCGATACCGATAAGCAGAAATGCTGCAGCCACAGATTCAGCAAAGAGTCCAAACCAATAAAATGGAAGCCCGCCCAGCGCAGCGACAATGGCCATCCAAAAGCGCGATTTGGCACCCCAGCGGTTAGCAAATCGGTCGGCCAGCCAGCCCGAGACATTCACACTCACGCCGGTCAAAAACATAAACCAGCCGTAGCTTGCAATATACGAGGGCGCTTCATACACATCATTAAAGACCGTGCCGATGAAAGCCAACAGCGTGTAGCCAAGCATGGCCAGAAATGAGAAGCCCGCCAGGTGCAGCCAAATGGTTTTTTTGCTGGCCATATAGCGGACAACCTCGGCCAACGATCGCGCTTTTCTCCGTTTTTCGCTATATCGTCGCTTGGGCTCGCGCATCGCAATTGCTCCAACGCCCGCCAGCAAAAACCCAGGCACCGCAACCGTATAAAGTGCCGTTCGCCAATCGTAGGCCTGGGCTACTGATCCGCCAATCAAAAACGACAAACCGATGCCAACAAAAATACCGGAAGCGTAAATGGAAAAAACCGTTGCCCGTTGCGAGGGTTTAAAATAATCGGCCAGCAGTGAATACACGGCCGGGCTCAGCGCCGACTGACTCACCCCAACGAAGAATCGCGCCGTAACCAAAAACACAAATGAATACGCAAAACCGCTAATGAGCGTCATCAGGCTCCAGACGGTAAGGCCCACCAAAATTATGCGTTTGCGTGAAAAACGGTCGGCCATGCGGCCCATAAATAATCCACAGACTGCGTAAATAAGTGAAAAAGCGGGTCCGTACAGCACGCCAATTTGCGTATTGCTGAGCCCCAGCGCCTGACGAATATTCGTACCCAGTACGGCAATAATTTGCCGATCAACAAAACTGCAGATATAGATAAGGGTGAGCAGCCCCAGCATAAGCCAAGCGTAGCGGCTGCCCGATTTAATATGATTATTTGTATTACTCATAATGACCGCTGAAACTACAAAAGCATTCACCCATATTCAGCCGCAGGTTATTGTATTCTTGCACTATCTTTGGCATTTTCCGCAATACGAAATTTTTGAAAGAAACTTTACAAATGGCTGAAAAGCAGTACCCCGATTTATCCAAATTGCCCGAAAAGACCGATGAACAAAGAGCATATGCACGCGAACTGCTTGATGCGCTCTACGAGCATTATCCCAACCCGCACTGTGCGCTCGACCATCGTAATCCTTTTGAACTTTTATGCGCTACCATTTTAAGTGCCCAATGCACCGATGTGCGCGTAAATAAAGTTACGCCTGATCTTTTTGAAGCCTACCCCACGCCTGAAGCTATGGCAGAAGCGCCCCCGCAGGAACTGGAAGAGCTGGTACGCTCCACGGGGTTTTACCGTAACAAGGCCAAGGCGCTTAAAGAATCATCGCAGATTATCGTTGAAAAACACGACGGCAACGTGCCACAAAACATGAAAGATTTGCTTGAACTCTACGGTGTGGCCCGCAAAACAGCCAACGTAGTATTGGGTAACGCCTTTGATATCAATGTGGGTGTAGTAGTTGATACCCATGTGCGCCGCCTATCTAATCGGTTTGGGTTGACTGAACATGAGAAGAACGTCAAAAAAATTGAGAAAGATCTGATGGCGCTTTTTCCCCGGGAGCACTGGACCAACCTGCCGCACCTGATGATCCATCACGGGCGTAACGCCTGCAAGGCACGGATTTCGGAGGCGCCAGAGCACCCGATTTGCGAAAAATATGGAACCCACTGTGAATGCAGAGAAATGCGAACTAATGGCTGATATTTTCAACTCAAAAACGGAGCCTATACCACGTATCCGCCCCGATCTGGATGTTATACCCGTAAATCAGAATGGCGATTCCTATCTTTACTTTCATGATGTGCGCGGATACATTCCTGACGACTTTGCCCTCGACCGGTCAGCGGGCGGGTTACTTTCACTGCTAAATGGCCGTAAAAGCATTAACGATTTAGAACCCCATTTGGGAAATGGCGTCAGCACCGATCAGTTGCTGCAGTACGTTCAATTTCTTGATAAAAACAGGCTGTTACGCTCCGCTCATTTCAATACCTATGCTGAGCGTTTTGAACAAAATTATGAAGATTCCTCAGTTCATCACTCAGCAACGGCCGGGCGTTCCTATCCAGCTGATCCTGATGAGCTGCAAAAATTTATGGACAAGGCCTTTGACAAGCACGCGCCTGAGCAAAAAGGCTCACAACAAACTGATTATTCATCAATTAAAGCACTCTACG
>NNSL01000393.1 GCA_003123965.1 Balneolaceae bacterium SMO_bin1 | reverse complement strand
TGCCGGCTTCTGTTGCCGATCGCATTGATTATTATCATCGGCACGAGCATACGAATGTGCATCGCGGCATTCATGACCTGAGTCAGAAGGCGACAGATGCCTACGAAGCTACGCGCGCCAAAGTACGCGATTTATAAATGCCCGGCACAAGCACGAGGTGATCTTTACCACGGGCACTACCGATTCAATAAATCTGGTTGCTAATAGTTTCGGTCGCCAGCGTTTTAATGAACAGTCAGAAATTGTTATTTCTGAAATTGAACACCATGCCAATATTGTACCTTGGCAAATGGTGGCTAATGAAACCGGAGCCAGCATCAAAGTGATTCCCGTAAATGACAGCGGGGAGCTTATTTGGGAGGAATACGTTGGGCTTCTAGGTAAAAATACGGCGCTTGTAGCGGTGGGGCATGTTTCTAATGCCCTCGGGACGATTCATCCCGTTAAAAAAATGATTGACGAAGCACATAAGCACGATATACCGGTACTTATTGACGGCGCACAAGCAGCTCCGCACGCCGTAGTGGACGTGCAGGATTTGGATGCCGATTTTTACGCGTTCTCAGCTCATAAGATGTGTGGACCTACTGGTTTTGGCATCCTCTACGGAAAGGAAAATTACCTCAATGAAATGCCGCCGTACCGGGGTGGAGGGGATATGATTGACAAAGTTAGTTTTGAAGAAACAACCTTTGCTACGCTACCGCACAAGTTTGAAGCCGGAACACCACCTATAGCAGCGGGCATAGGATTTGGGGCTGCCATCGATTATTTGAATGATGTTGGCATGGAACAGATTGCAGCTCGCGAACAAGAGTTGCTGGAATATGGAACTGAAGAGCTTTCTGCTATTGAAGGTCTCAAGATTATTGGGACTGCTAAAGACAAAGCTTCGGTTTTATCGTTTGTTTTTGATGATATTCACGCGCACGATGTAGGAACCATACTGGATCAGCAGGGCATTGCTATTCGCACCGGCCACCATTGCGCGCAGCCCACAATGCGGCGGTTTAATGTGCCGGCTACTGCTCGCGCTTCACTTTCTTTTTACAATTCAGAAGAAGATATCGATCGACTCGTTCAAGGTTTGCATAAAGTTAAAGAGTTCTTCTGAATTTGACCTCACATAGATACTAAATTTTATTTATATTCGTTCTAAACAACGGATAAAGGAAAACAAATAATCAAGTATTATGCCTAAGATTAAAGAAATAGAGCGAACGCCTAACCCCGATGCCATGCGGTTTGTACTTGGTGAACCGTTGACCAATGGCGTAACAAAATCGTATGAAAGTGCAGATGAAGCGCAAGACGATGAGTTTGCAAGCGCATTGTTTGCCATCGAGCATGTAATTAATGTGTACTACGTAAATCAATATGTAACGGTTACCCAGGATGGGGAGGCTGTTTGGTCCGAATTGCTTCGCCAACTGGCGCCACCCATACGCGAGGCAAAGCCGCAGAAAGATATTCAGGAAGACGACGAGGTTCATGCGACTAAAGAAGTTCAGGAAAGCGACGACGAACGCCTGATTGAAATAAATAAAATGCTTGACGAACAGGTTCGTCCATATCTGCTTGCTGATGGCGGCGGACTCAAAATTCTTGGCCTTAACGGTAATCGCTTAAAGGTACACTACCAGGGTGCATGTGGCACATGCCCAACAGCAACATCTGGTACGCTTTACGCAATTGAAAGTATGGTTAAGCGTATTGATCCCGAAATTGAAGTTATCTCTGTTTAAATTTGAGGTAGAAGCTTTATGTCAATAACCGTTAGTGACAGGGCAGCCCAGCGCATTCACCAGCTCAAAAATGAGCAAAATATTGCAGATGAAGATACCAAGCTGCGAGTTGGTGTAGTAAGCGGAGGCTGTTCCGGACTTACCTACGAACTTGATTTTGATTCCCAAGATCCGGATGAATCTGATAACGATAAGCTGTTGGAAGACAACGGAATAAAGCTTATAGTTGATATGCGAAGCTTTCTTTACTTATCCGGAACCGAGCTTGATTATACCGAAGGTTTGCAAGGTCAGGGGTTTCATTTTCATAATCCTAACGCCACGCGTACTTGTTCGTGTGGAGAATCTTTTTCCGTTTAATCTATGGCTACCACTCAAGATCAACCGATTGTCAATAAGGTTAAACAGTCTAAGAAACTTGTTACCATCGACCTTCAGCAATATTTTGATAATACACCTATTGCTGAGCTAGACCTGAAAGAGTTCTTATTTCAGGAGTTGATTCTCAAGGAAGAGGAATTTCGACAAGCGCTCGAAGATCACAATTGGCAACAATATAAAGACAAATATGTTGCAGTATACTGTTCTTCTGATGCAATCATTTCGAAGTGGGCTTATATGCTTGTAGCACAGCACGCTGCACAGGTAGCCGTAGATGTTTTCAAGGGTACCAAATCTGATGTTCTCGACCAACTATATCGCCGGCAGCTCGAAAACATCGATTGGCAAGAATACGAAGGTAAATTTGTTATTCTGAAAGGGTGCAGTGACAAACAGAAACCAGTTCCAGAAAGCGCTTACCTATATGCTACAAAGAAACTGGTTCCGCACGTGCATAAATTAATGTATGGCGAAGCTTGTTCTAATGTACCGGTCTATCGAAAATAGTCTTTTTACCACTTTCGTCAGTTAGAACGAATAGGTTTTCCTTTCTGTTTAAGCTCTGTTTTTCAATAGCATATTAGCAGTGCTAATTCACTACTTTATTTCCGTGAAAATAAACAAAATTATGAGCCTCGAATGAGTACAGATTCGGAGGCCTCTTCAATGTTATTTGGCACCGATCGGCGTATTATCGCGCTAGGCTTTGCGCGTATGGCCGATGCCATGGGAAATTCCTTTCTAATTGTTGTACTTCCGCTTTTTATTGCAAGCGGACAAGTTACGGGCAATTTTCTTGGTTTTTCCGAATCGCTTATCACTGGTATTGTACTAGGCCTTTTTGGACTGGTAAGCAGTTTATGCCAACCATTTACGGGCCGCCTTTCCGATCGTTTGGGTAAACGACGATTACTGGTTGTAGTCGGGCTTATCCTGTTCACTTTTGCTAATTACTCGTATGTATTAGCTGATTCCTATGTCATTCTCTTATTCATCCGTACAGCCCAGGGGATAGCCGCCGCACTTACAATCACTGCGAGTATTGCGCTTGTTAGTGAGCTTAGTCAACACGATAGCCGAGGGGGGAATATGGGCGTTTATAATTCATTTCGTTTAGTTGGGTTTGGAGTAGGACCACTGGCAAGCGGGGCGCTGGTTGAAGCAGGACCTTATACGTTGCCTTACCTGGGGACAATCGGGGGATTCGAGGCCGCCTTTTATGTTGCTACGGTTGCCGCGCTGCTTAGCGCTATTTTAGTAGCCATACTGGTTCGTGATCCCGAAAATATAGAGCCCAACAGCCAACCCATTGTGGTCAATTTTAAATCAGATCATCCTGATTTT
>NNSL01000277.1 GCA_003123965.1 Balneolaceae bacterium SMO_bin1 | reverse complement strand
AAAATGCCCGATGATGCAGGTTACCGAAATTCCGTTCGATTTATACGAAAAAGACATCATCCTGGTTGATGATGTGCTCTACACGGGCCGCACGGTGCGCTCAGCCATGGACGCGCTGATGAGCTACGGCCGCCCGGCAACCATCAAATTTTGCTGCATGGTTGATCGTGGTCACCGGGAACTGCCCATCGCCGCTGATTATGTGGGCATTACCCTGCCCACGCATACCAAAGAAGAGGTGCGCGTGAAAGTGAAAGAGCTGGACGGCGAAGATGCGGTGTATGTGGTTCAGGAAAACGAAGAGGTGTAAACGATGAATCAAGAGGCAAAAACTGAATACGATTTTTCCCACAAGCATTTGCTGGGATTGACCGATTATTCGGCAGATGATATCCGGTACGTGCTTGAGCAGGCTAAGAATTTTCGGGAAATTTTGGATCGCCCTGTTCCTAAAGTGCCTACGCTGCGCGATAAAACGGTGGTGAATCTTTTCTACGAAAACAGTACGCGAACACGACTGTCGTTTGAGCTGGCCCAGAAGCGTATGGGCGCCGATGTGGTGAACTTTTCGGCCAGCGGATCGAGCGTCAAGAAAGGCGAATCGCTGAAAGATACTATTCAGAACATTAGCTCCATGAAAATTGACATGGTGGTGGTGCGACACGAAAGTCCCGGCGTACCGCATTTTCTTACCCGCGTGGTTGATGCCGCCATCATCAACGCCGGCGACGGCGCCCACGAGCATCCCACCCAGGCCTTGCTCGATATGTTTACCATGCAGCAAATATACCCGGATTTGACTGGCAAAAATATTGCCATTATTGGTGATATATCACACAGTCGCGTTGTGCGGTCAAATATCATTGGACTGCGCAAACTGGGAGCCAATGTGGTGGTGTGCGGCCCTAAAACATTTATGCCGATCCACGTTAAAAGCCTCGATGTTGATGTCAGTTATAATCTGGAAGAGACGTTGGCCTGGTGCGATATTGCCATGGCGCTGCGTATTCAGCTGGAGCGGCAGGATGAAGGCACCGAACTGTTTCCAAGCATTCGCGAGTATCACCAGAAATTTGGTATCACCCGGCGCCATCTGGAAAAGTATCCCAATTTTACAGTCATGCACCCGGGCCCGGTTAACCGTGGTGTGGAGATGGAAAGCGAAGTGGCCGACAGCGACCGCTCCATTATTCTCAGTCAGGTAACTAATGGCGTAGCTGTACGCATGGCGGTTCTTTATTTGCTCAGCGGTGGCACGCGTATTTAATTACTTACTATCTGCTTTTCCCTTCTTCTTTTTACGTGAAAGCACAATGCCACCAATCACAAAAGCAGAGCCCGCGTACTGCGGCAGGGTCAACTGTTCGCCAAGTAAGATGATACCAAATAGGAGCCCCAAAACCGGCACCAGGTTTTGATAGGTAGCCGTGTGAACGGCGCCTACCGTTTGCAGCCCGTAATTCCAGATCACGTACGCCGCCCCGATGGCCAGCAGTCCGCTGTATACAATACCACCATATGCCGGGTACGAAACCGTGCTCCATTCAACGGTAAACATGCTGGGTAACCCAATCAGAAAAAGTACAATGCAGCCAATAGTAGACATAATAGCCGAAAATTGGATAGGCGTGTAGCGGTTCAAAAATGGCTTGGATAAAATGGTGTACCCGCCCCAAACCATGGCCGCCAGCACAATGATTACATCACCGATAAAGGTATCGGAAGTCATCGAAAATTCTTCAGGTCCGCCGCCAATGATAAACAAGATGCCCACGAAGGCAAATAGTACGCCCAGCGTTTTGTAGATATTTAGCGGTTCAATCTTTAGTACGTGCGAAAAAAGGGCAACCCAAACGGGAATGGTGCCAAGCATTACGGCGGCATTGGCCGAGAGGGTGTAATCAATACCAATAATAAACAGCCCTTGATAAACCAGGTTGCCTAAAAGCCCCATTCCGATAAGTGGCAACCAGTCTTTGCGTGGAATACTAAACTGCTGCTTGCGCCATAACAGAACTGCCCAGATCAATCCGGCCGCAAATATAAAACGCAGCCCGTTGAAACTGAGTGGATCAATCTCAGCCAGGCTGTTTTTTATGACAGAAAAATTGAGCGCCCAAATAACAGCAACAAAAAAGAGGGACGTTTCTACTGCAGTTTTCTTATTCAAGGATGTGGGTTAAATGAAATTTCGAGAGGCCAAAACTACAACATTTTTGGAAAGATGCCGACTAAAGGCTCGTAAATGATAAAATGATATTGAAAAGAATGGGAATGATTTAATTGCTTGTTAATGTTATTGCCCTTACCTTTGGTCACTTAATGACCAGCAGTCATATTTAGCTATTTTTATGAGCAAAAAAGAACGAAAGAAGCGAGAAAAAGAGCAGCGGCGCAATGCAATAATTGATGCGGCGGAGGAGGTGATCTTTGCCAAAGGTATTGATCATGCAACAATGACTGAAATTGCCGAGGAAGCAGAGTTCAGTAAAGGAACGCTCTACCTGTATTTTAAGAATAAAACAGAACTTTACATGGCCATTGCTCAGCGGGGCTCAAACCAGCTGAACTCTCGCATGGCCAAGGTGTTTTCTGGTGATCATACCGGATTGGAGCTCATACGCTTGATGGGTGAAACATACCTGCATTTTGTACGCGATAATCCCGGTTATTTTAACGCTTTTGCCCATTATGAGGCGCTCAGGGATGAAAAAGAGCTGCACGACAGCGATGTGGCGCAAACCTGTGAAGAGAACCGTCGCGAAGCTATGTCGCTTATGGTACGGGCTCTGCAAATTGGTATGCAGGACGGCACCATCCAGGATTCATACGACCCCAAAGAGCTGGCCGTGGTGATTTGGGCCAGCACGCGCGGCATCATTATGATGAATCACCTGAAGCAGACCGACCATCATTACAAATTGTTGGATGATATGAATATTGAAACCGACTCTCTGTTCGAAAACTTTCTGTCGCTTATCGGCAGTGGAATTGGAACAAAAAAAGGTACAAAAAATGACTAGCGGTCATTTTAGTATGCAACTTTGAGAAATATTCGCCGTAAATATGCTCTCGGTTGTTACGGCAAGTCAATAATTTTAAATCGATTTCTTCAATGCAGTATTACTTTACCAGAATGATTGATTGTATAAAGGTTCGATCAATTGCCGGAACATTGAGTTTGGCAGTTGTATTGTTTGTGATATCGGCCAGCTCCGGTTTTGGCCAGCGCACGGCCGCTGTTGACTCCATTCAGAAGCAGGCAAACCCGGTTACACTTACGCAAGCCATTCAAATTTCACTGGCTAACAATTCGCAAATTCAGCAGGCGCTGCTGTCCATAAAAAATGCAGATCAACAAGTTCGTACGGCTTGGTCTGAGGTGCTTCCTGAAGTGACGGCCTCAGCAAACTATACCCGTAATTTGGAGGTGCCGGTGAATTTTATCCCCGAAATTGTTTTTAATCCCGAAGG
>NNSL01000382.1 GCA_003123965.1 Balneolaceae bacterium SMO_bin1 | reverse complement strand
ATCGAAGCTCACACCCGAGCAGGCTATGTATCACTTCATCAGCGGATACACAGCCAAAGTTGCAGGTACCGAGCGCGGTGTAACAGAACCACAAGCAACGTTCTCAGCCTGCTTTGGTGCGCCGTTCATGCCATTGCACCCAACTGTTTATGCCGAGCTGCTGGCCGACAAAATTCGCAAGCACAATTCAAATGTATGGCTCATAAACACCGGCTGGACCGGCGGGCCGCACGGTATTGGTCACCGCATGGACTTGCCCCACACGCGACAAATGTTGAGCCAGGCCCTCGAAGGCAAGCTCGAAAAAGAAGAATTCGAAATTGATCCCGTCTTCGGCGTTGCCATTCCAAAGCATGTTGAAGGCGTACCCGACGAGGTGCTTATTCCACGAAATACATGGAGCGATAAGGAAGCATACGACGAGAAAGCTGAAAAGCTTGCCAAAATGTTCGCCGAAAACTTCGAGCAATTTAAGGGTGAGGCAAGTGACGAGCTTATTAAAGCTGGTCCAAAAGTGTAGTTTATACTACCAATTTGTAATTCTTGATGGTTGCTGGGTTTTAAACTCAGCAACCATTTTTATTTAGGCTTCCATAACCGCATTTAGCTTGTCTAGGTTATCCTGCACACGCAGCGCTTCTATAACCTCTTCAATTTCGCCTTTCATTATATCATCCAGATTATAGAGCGTAAGATTTATGCGGTGATCCGTCAATCGGCTCTGCGGAAAATTGTAGGTGCGAATCTTTGCGCTGCGATCACCGGTAGATATTTGGCTGTTGCGTTCTTCTTCCCGCTCTTTGCGCAATCGTTCTTCTTCTCGTTCATACAGTTTTGAGCGCAGCATTACCATAGCCTTTTCTTTATTCTGGTGCTGCGATCGCTCCTGCTGGCATTCCACAACTACACCGGTGGGCTCATGGGTGATGCGGATAGCCGAATCGGTTTTATTTACATGCTGCCCGCCGGCCCCGCTGGCACGGAATGTATCGATTCGTAGATCTGCAGTATTTATATTGATGTCCACATCTTTAGCCTCCGGCAGCACGGCCACAGTAGCCGCAGACGTATGTACGCGACCTTGCGTTTCGGTATCGGGGACGCGCTGCACGCGATGAACCCCGCTTTCGTACTTCATTTCACCATACACATCGTCACCTTCAAGATTAAACACAATTTCTTTAAAACCGCCCTTTTCCGATTCACTGAGGCTCATCACGCTCTGTTTCCAGCCCTTTTTATCGGCATAACGGCGATACATATCAAATAAATCGCCGGCAAAAATAGCGGCTTCATCACCGCCGGTTCCAGCCCGAATTTCCACAATCACATTTTTCGAATCATCGGGATCTTTAGGAATAAGCTTGAATTTTATCTGTTCTTCAAGTTCTTCCAGCTCAGGCTTCAGTTCCTTATTTTCCATCTGGGCCATCTCCGTTAATTCGGGATCTTCGGCCTCGTCAATTAATTCCTGGTTGCCTTTTATCTGCTTGCGGATGCTTTTCCACCGCTCGTAGTCTTCTACCAAGCCTTTTAATTCGCTGTGCTCTTTAGTGAGCTCAGTGTATCGATCGGGTTCATCATACACGGCAGGATCACTCATAGCAGCCGTCACTTCATCAAACCGCTCTTTAACCTGCTGCAACTTAGCTTCAATATCCATGTAAAGTATTTTCTTGTAGGTTGATCAAATTTCAATCATAAAATACGATTCTTTATGGGAAGAATTAAAAATAGAATTCAATGCAATTCCAGCTAATTTAAACTCATGAAGCAAAGAAGGTGCACCTTATGAATTACCCGATAGACATACATAAAAAGAACTAAATGGTTAACTTCAATGAATAGCGACTACACATTCATTTTTTCTTTAAGCCCCTTCATGTATTCTTTGTAAAAGTGCATGGCTGTTTCTTTACGGCCTGCACGAATTAGATCAATAGCCGGCAGTACTAAGGTTTTGTACACCGCTGCATAAATTTCTTCGCGATTCGCAGAATTCTCAATTTTCTGCACCATTAACGGCCCCACAATTGCGTATTGCCGAATTAGATTCCGCCCCTCTGAAGTTCGCATCGCATACTCACTGCGAAACGAGCGTAAGGTTTGAAGCTCTTCACAATTGCGGCTAAGCCCTTTGGCTCGCATACAAGCCGTACAGATAAAGGTTTCAGCTTCTTCTAGGATGATGGTACGATCCCCGATCGGGAGTGCAACTACGCCAGGTACTTTTTCGAGATTAACTTGAAATAAAATATGCTCAAATACCATATTGGGTTCATTGGTAGTAACCTCCAGCAGATCCGCCTCCACTTGATAGATGGTGCTATTTTCAGCATCAACTAGTTTCGGGGGTTCGGCCATAGTATAGGCAGCCTTCATTATGGAAGTATACTTGTCTAAATAGCTGCCATTTTCGTCGTAATGTTCTTTCCGTATTTCAAGGGTGATGGTACGAAAGGCTTCATTTTCCGAAAATTTGAGTATTGCGTCCTCATAAAGCGTAAGATGAAGGTCAATATTTTCCGATTCATCCCATACCCCAACAAAGGTAGTTTCTATCACTCTAGACTGTGCAGTTAGTGGTTTGGGTAACAGCGCTAGTGCCATGCCTGCCATAGCACTGGTAGAAGTTAGTTGTAGAAATTTTTTACGATCCACGATTGGTTATTTAATTATTGATATAGTTAGAACGTAGAATTGCCGACAATTGTAAATATGGCCAACGAATTTTTCCTACTTTAAAGATTTATTATTAAATCTGCCACAATTTTCAGGGTTTTCTTAATATTGAAATTATATTTCTGCACAATTAGAAAATTGGCCTTTATTTTTTGAGACTCCATAGGCTCTCGTTAAATTCCGCATCAATTTTCATCTTAAAACGTTTTCTGTGAATACAACTAAAAATCCTTTATCAGCCCATTTTAAACTCGGTTTTTTAGGCGCTGGCCAACTGGCTCGCATGAGTGGCCTTCAGGCGTTTCGCTATGGTATCCAAGTCGGTGTATTTTCTGATCGGCAGGAAAATGAACCGGTACAATTTATGACCCCTTTCTCAAAAACCGGATCGTTCAATTCTGTGGATGACATGACCGCTTTTGCCAAGACCTGCGATGTGCTCACACTTGAAAATGAATTTATTTCTTCTCACGTACTAAAGCAGGTACAAGAAAAAAGCGGTACGCCTATTTTTCCTTCTCCCCAAAGCTTTGCGCTTATTGAAAATAAATTGATTGAGAAACAGACATTTGAAGATGCCGGTATTCCGGTCACCCCTTATGCTTTGGTAGATAATGAAAAAGAGCTGGAGGCATTCGGCGAAAAACACGGCTGGCCCTACATGCTTAAGTCCAGCAAAGGAGGATACGACGGCTACGGTAATGAAAACGTTACCAATTTGGATGAAGCAGTAGTGGCTTTTGAAAATCTTGGAGGTAACAGCGATCGCGATATTCTGGCTGAAGCGTTTG